>CANQYG010000161.1 GCA_947628015.1 uncultured Clostridia bacterium | reverse complement strand
TATGTAGTATTACAATGGATGGAAAAGAAACAATAGATATATTAAATAAAACAGAAAATATAGATATTGTATTATTAGATTTAAAAATGCCAATTTATACTGGCATTCAAATTATTAAAATGTTATCATTAAAGCAAATTAATAAATATAAACAATCTTTTATTATTATTTCTGGAGAAAATTCTTTAATGAAAGATGAAGTATTAGGAAATGATGTAATCTATAAAATATTACCTAAAACATTAAGAATGTTTGAAATAATTAATGAAATAAATAATTTGATTAAGGAAAAAGAAAATAATAAATTATTAGACAAGTTAGAACTAGAAATTATGAATGAATTGCTATATTTAGGCTACGATATTTCCCATAAAGGAACAAAATATTTAGCTGATGTTATTAATATGGTTTATATGCGAGGAGAAGAATTAATGGGAAATTTAAATAAATATGTTTATCCTATTATTGCCAAAAGGTACTGTCAATCAATTACTAATATAAAATGCAATATACTTAGAGCAACAGAAAACATGTATTATAATTGTGATGAGCAGAAATTAATGGATTATTTTTTATTTCAACAAATTTTTAAACCAAATGTAAAAACAGTCATAAGCACTATTTTATTAAAATTGAAAAAAAATTATATTTATAATTTTTTGTATTACACTTATTAAGAAATAAGTATAATCAAAATGGAGGAGTATATAATGAAGATAAAATATTTAATAATATTAACAATATCAACAATTTTGGTATTATTACTTATACCATTAGTATATTATATTTATGTTTCTATAAATTATGTACCACATATAGATAATGTAGATGTGGCTGTAGATGGAACAATTATAAAAAATTTTATATTAGAAAATGAAAAAATAGATAATACTTTAAAGACGTTCATTAATCTTAAAGATATTGATATAATTAATCATCAAGAAAATGTGGAATATTATGCATTGATTTTAATTGATACTTATAATGAAGAAAATCAATTGTTAAAACATAAACAGTCTATTAAAAAACTATATAAATTTATATTAGATAGTAATGCACAAATCATTAGCTCAGATAGCTCAAATGTAAAGGATATTAGTGAATATAGTGTTTTCCCTAAAAATATTATAGAAAAATATATAGAAATTAAAAATTCGTTTAATTTTGAAGAAATAATAAAAAAAGAAATTGATTATTATTACATGAATATAGAAAACAAAAAAGAAAAAAGCATTTACTACTTTTGGTTATAAATTTAGTTATTTGCTTTGAAATTTTATTATAAAAGGATAGGAAACATTTACCAATATTTGATAAATATTTCCTATTTTTTTCATTTTATTAATATATTTTTATCTAATTTCATACATCATCGAATCTATAGATTTAGCACCAGCAATTCCATCTAAATCCACAACAGACTCGCAACTTACAATAATATATTTCTTATTATTTTTTATATCATAATAAAGAATACTTTCATCTCCTACTATTTTTGCTTTATTATCATATTTTGTAGCAATATTTTTATTTAAATTAGATTTATATGTTAAAAGCTGTTCGTCGCTTGTATTATTATTAAAATCATAGGTATTTTGAATTAATATTTTTTGATCCTCTAAATCTATATTATTGTCATATATTTCTGAAATCACACCATTTTTTACCTTTACAGTATATCCAGCATCTGTAATATAATCTCCTATTTTTAATTTATAATCATAATAAACATTTTCTTCTATTGGTAAATTAGTATTAATATCATAAAAAGATGCTTTGCTTTTCTCTACCACATAATTGTTAATATCAAAATTATCATAAATTTTAGCCAAACTGCTTTCTATGTCAGATTCAGAAGAAACTTTCATTATATTTTCTTTATTAAAATGATATACTAACCTATCACTCACTGAACTATCTTCATCAAGTATATTGATATTATTAGATGAATTATATTTTCCTATTTTCATATTGATTCCATGAGACCATACGGTTACATTCTTTACATCGTTGAACATATAGTTAAATGAATTTGCATAATTTACTGCATCATCGATTCCGTAACCTTGACCTAGTTTTTCATTATATCTATTTGCCCAATTTGCTGAAGATACATTATGAAATTCTGTTGTATATCCTAAAACAGAATAAGCTCCTCTATAACATGTTGTTCTAGCAATACTATCACTTGCGACATTGCCATCTTCACCTGCTGTGTTACAACCAAAATATGATACCAATTCTGTGTCCGAATTACCCCAATTTATATCATTTGTGCCAATAAATTGTACATTTTCAAATACTTTTTTGCCCCCATCTGTTGTCACATTTGCAGTCATGCTTCGACCATTATATATTCCTGTTGTAGGTCCTATGAGAATGTTATCTACTGCCCCATGTCCAAAAAAGCACTGAACTGTTGCATAAAGATTTGCCGACAATGTTGCTTTATCTGGGTTTATAGCACTACCTGCATTAAATCCTGCATTTTTATATGCATTTACAGCTTTATAACATACACC
>CANQYG010000160.1 GCA_947628015.1 uncultured Clostridia bacterium | reverse complement strand
GGAATGCAACCTTTAGTACCATATCTTTTAGGAGCAAAACATCCAGAAGGAACAAGACTTACAGACTTTCAAAAATGTGTGCGTACTAATGATATAGAAGAGGTAGGAGACAACCGTCATCTTACATATTTTGAGATGCTTGGAAACTGGTCATTAGGAGACTATTTTAAAGAAGAATCAATAGCAATGAGCTATGAATTTCTAACAAAAGTATTAGAGATACCAAGTGAAAAAATTTCAGTTACATGTTTTGCAGGAGATGAAGATTGTCCTAGAGATACATTAACTGCTGAATGTTGGAAAAAAGCAGGAATTCCAGATGAAAGAATTTATTACTATGGCAAAGATGATAACTGGTGGATAGCAGGAGAAGAAGGACCTTGCGGGCCAGATACAGAAATGTTTTATGATACAGGAAAAGAACCTTGTGGAGAAGATTGCCAACCATCATGTGATTGTGGAAAATATGTTGAAATCTGGAATAATGTATTTATGGAATACTTAAAAAAAGACGGAAAATATACAAAGCTTTCTCAAAAGAATGTTGATACTGGTCTAGGTTTAGAGAGAATGACAATGTTATTACAAGGAAAAGAAACACCTTTTGATACAGAAATATTTAAACCAATAATGGACAAGCTTGAAAGCTTAGCAAAAAAAGATGACATTGCAAGCAGAAGAATAGTAGCAGAACATTTAAGATCAAGTATAATGATAGTTGCAGATGGTGGAAGACCAAGCAATATAGATAGAGGATATATTTTAAGAAGATTAATTCGTAGAATGACAAGACACTTAAATAAACTAGAAATAGACTTAAATGAATTAGATGAATTAATAGACTTAAATATAGAAACATTAAAAGAACTTTATCCAGAATTAGTTGAAAAAAGAGATACTATAAAAGAAGTTATAGTTCAAGAAAAAGATAAATTTATGAAAACTTTAATTCGTGGAGAAAGAGAATTCGAGAAAGTTGTAAACAGAATAAAAAATGAAGGTAAAGATACAATAGACAGTAGTGATATTTTTAAATTATATGAAACCTATGGATTTCCACCAGAAGTTAGTCAAGATTTAGCAGTAGAAAATGGACTTAAAGTTAATATGGACGAAGTAGATAAATTATTTAAAGCACATCAAGAAAAATCAAGACTTGGAAGTGAGCAAAAATTTAAAGGTGGTTTATCAGGAACAGGAGAAATGGAAGTAAAATATCATACAGCAACACACCTTTTAAATGCAGCCTTAAAACAAGTAATAAATAAAGATGTTCATCAAAGAGGATCAAATATTACAGCAGAAAGAATGAGATTTGACTTTAGTTGTGATCATAAAATGACAGATGAAGAAAAAAAGCAAGCAGAAGACTTAGTAAATAAATGGATACAAGAAGATTTAGAAGTTAACGTTGAAACAATGAAAAAAGAAGAAGCTTTAAAATCTGGAGCAGAATGTATGTTTATTGAAAAATATCCAGATATAGTAACAGTATATTCTATAGGAGAAGTATCAAAAGAATTATGTGGAGGACCTCATGTAAAGCATACAAAAGAATTAGGACATTTTAAAATCGTAAAAGAGGAAGCATGTTCTAGTGGCGTAAGAAGAATAAAAGCAATATTAGAGTAAAACATAAAATCAAATTATTTTTACTATATGATATTAAAATATAGAGGAGAAAAAAATGGAAGAAAAAAAATATAATAAAGTTTTAACTGTAATATTAATAATTATAGTAGTAGCTATATTTATAGTATTGGGATTCTGGGGATATGACTTGTATCAAAAATATTATATAAATACTTCTGCCAATCAAGCTATAGAAGAGTTTGACAATAGAGTTACTATTAGAAATGTAGTAAAAAATGATATTGTTGAGGAAAATGTAGCATTGCAAATAGATGTAAATCAAATAGAAACAACAAATACAGAATCAAGTGGAAATAATAATAATATGAAAAATCTTGCAAAACAAACATATAAAGGATTTACTGTTGTAGGAAAAATTGAAATACCAGCTATTAAAGCAAATTATCCAATATTAGATAGAGCTACACCAGAATCAATGAAAGTATCTGTAGGATTGCTATATGGAGTAGGACTTAATCAAGTTGGTGATACTGTAATAGCAGGACATAACTATAGAAATGGAACATTCTTTTCAAATAATAAAAACTTAAAATTAGGAGATGTAATTTATATAACAGATTTAGATGGAAATAGAATAAAATATACAATATATAATATATATGTAACAGCATCAAATGATTTTGATTATGCAACTAGAGATACAGCAGGAAAAAGAGAAGTAACCCTTACAACATGTACAGAAGATGCTAATTCAAGACTTGTAATTTGGGCAAAAGAAGATTAAAAGAAAAATATTTTTTAAAAATATAGTTGACAGAATAGAAAAAATGGGGTAAAATAAATTATGTTTGTAATAAGAATATGGTGGATTTAGCGTAGTTGGTTAACGCGCCAGTTTGTGGCACTGGAGACCATGGGTTCGAGTCCCATATTC
>CANQYG010000159.1 GCA_947628015.1 uncultured Clostridia bacterium | reverse complement strand
TGTAAATGGTTTCGACATTAACCCAGAAGTATTAAAAGCGAGTAGTGGAGCTTAAGGCCACTTAAAAAATAAGCAAATTAAATATAAAAGCTGATAATAGAGAATTAGCTTACGCTGCCTAAGCGCTAGCGTACGTTTCAGTATAAGAGCCTACTGCTTAAACTGAGGCGACGACTTAAAGTAGGAAACAAAACTATTCTTTCCATTAGAATAGTGGGTATCTTAAATGGATATATCTTATTATAATTGTTTACTTATTGTAATGAGAAGAAAATCTTAAGTAAACTGCACTCGGAGAAATTAATATGGAAAGGTTAGTGGACGTGAGTTCGACTCTCACCATCTCCACCAAAAGATATAATCGTCGCACCAAGCGAAAATGTTTAAATCGACTGTAAAAGGTCGATTTTTTTCGTACCTTTTATCTTAAAAGAAAGAATGGTGTGAAATGATTACAATAATTAAAAAAGAAAATTATAAAATTGGTGCAATAATAAGCAAAGAAAAATGAAAAAAAGTAACAGAAAAATTCGGTTTATGGGACAAGTCCCAAACCCTAAAAAATAATTTGCAGATAATTAGTAAATTTAATGAAAAGATTTTCAAATTATGTTATAATTTATACGAAATATTTAAAAAGTTAAAAGTATATTGATAAAAAATTATAATGTAAATATTTAGGAGATTATATGAATATTGGACTAGACATTGATAATGTAATAAGTAATTTTGATAAAAAATTGATGGAAGAATTTATAAAAGAAGATAAAAATAAAAGAAATAATGGAATTATAAATAATAATACTATTAATATATATGAAATGTTCGATTGGTCTAAAGATGAGATAGAAAATTTTTTCTGTAATAATTGTGAAGATTGGGCAAAGACATTGGAATTAAATGAAGGAGCAAAATATTTTATAGATAAAATGATAAACGAAGGTGATAATGTATATTTGATAACACACAGAGTTTATCCTCACTATAATAATGCATTTGAAGTAACACAACAATGGTTAAAAGATAAACAAATAAAATATACAAAACTTATAATTAGTAAAGAAACTGACAAAACATCAGAATGTAAAAAATACAATGTTGATATTATGTTTGATGATAGTGTTGATAATTGCAATAAAATGATTTTAGGTGGAATTAATTGCTATCTATATAGAAGTAAAGAAATGTACGAAAAAACTCCATATGGCAATTTGAGAATTGTTCAGAATTGGAAAGAATTATATAATGAAATTTTAAGACTAAAATCTAATAAATGAAGGAGAAACAAAAATGGAAAAATACCTAATATATGATTTTAAATCAGGTTATGGAAGAGAACCTATTATTAGAAAAACAAAAAATGGAACGTTGCTTTGCATTTGCTTATCTGGTGGTAACTGGGAACCAGAAAATGCTAATGTAATAAAAATACAAAAAAGCTTTGATGATGGTAAGACATGGTCTGAACCACAAGTATTATTTTCTCATCATAGTAGAGGAGTATGGTCTTCAGAAATGTTTATAGATAATGATAAAATGATGCTTGTTGTTCAAACATATAATGCAGAAAGCTATTATAGAGAATTACAGACCTTTTATTCAACAAGTTTTGATGATGGTAACACATGGAGTGAACCAGTTTCATTTCCTAATGGAATAAATGGAATTAGTGTTAGACAAGGAATTATATTAAGCAATAATAATTATTTATTTCCAATTTACTATGGAGAAGTTATAAATAACTTTGATTGGAAGAATGTGACAGATTGGCATGATAATTTTAGATTTTGTTGTGGTGTAATTATATCTAATGATAGATTAAAGAGTTATGAAAGATATGGATATATTAAGAGTGAGAAATGCTTATGGGAACCTAATTGTATAGAAGTAGAAAATGGACATATTATTATGTATATAAGAAATAATAATGCTCCATATTTAGGAATTAGTCATAGTTATGATTATGGTAAAACATGGACTGAATTTAAGCAAACAGATATACCTAATCCAAATACTAAAGTTACTTTAGTTAAAGCCAATGATTTAATATTATTAATAAATAACTTTAACAATACTATGGGATTTAAAAACAGGACACATTTGCAAATTTGGATAAGTAAAGATGGTGAAAATTTTTATAAAAAAATTAAGTTAGAAGAAGATAATAACAGATTTTTTTATCCACATGCATTTTTTGATGACGAAAAACAAATTTTGTATGTAGCATATGAAAATTCAAAACAATTTTGGCTAAAGAAAATACCATTTAAGGATATTAGTAAAGTATAAATAACATGTTATACTAATTCCAACAGTTAATTAATTTATTTTTTAAAGCAAAAGTGAGAGGAAAAATTTTCACAAATAATTTTCTTTATCACTAAAAAACTTTTAAATTATAAAATATAGTAATTTAAATACATATTTATTAATAAAAATCATATAATATTAATGTCAAATTTAGTTTGACAAGTTAAATATTATATGTTAAAATATATTTAACTTAACCCTCTACTACTTTTGTAGTAAGACGGGAGC
>CANQYG010000158.1 GCA_947628015.1 uncultured Clostridia bacterium | reverse complement strand
TAAATGAAATAAATGATGATTCTTTAGGTGCTGAATTTTTTGAAATAGAAAAATTAACAAAAGAAGATTTATCGGCAATAGCAATTATGGAATTAGAAAAATTAGGTTATAATTTATAAAATTTGCTTGCAATAATTAGTTTATTTGCTATAATATAACTACCAATTCAACTTATTAGGCGAATTGGTGCTAGTATCACACTAGTCAACCCCTTTTTATTCTTTTTGAAGCTATCCTAATTGGTAGCTTCTTTTATTGTATTAAAATATAATATATTTATTATCTTAAATTGTAAAAAATATTGAAATATTGTATAATAAAAAAGAAAGGTAAAAGAAATTTATGAGTTGGCAAGTAAAAAATTATTTAAAATATGAAAAAGAAAATACTGATAATATTAATAGAATCAAAATTAATGATATCAAATATGATAAATGTGTAATTGAAAATAATTCTTTGGCATATTTTTTTAAAATTGAAGAAATTAAAAATCAATATAATATTTCTTATTTAAATACTAAAATTATAATAAATAATTATTCTATAAATGGTCATTGTACTTGCCAAGAATATTTAAATAATAGTCTATGTGTTCATATAATATATTGTTTAAAATTTTTTGCCACAATAATTGAAAATATAAAAATCAAAGTAAACTTTGATATAAAAGATAATGATTTAACTTATAGCATTATACCAAATAAAAAATTTACAAATTTTAATACAATAAAAGAAATTAAAAACTTAATTGATAATACGGATGACTATTATTTTAATCAATTGAAAGATTTGATTGAAGAAATGGAAATTACAGAAAATTGTAAAGGTAATCTTCCAATATGCAAAGAAATATATTTAAATAAAATAAAAAATAATTATTCAATTGTCCATTTTTCTGATAATTTAATTAATTTTTTAAATAGCTTTGATAATTATAATAATAATCGAGATTTACAATTATCAATTTTAAGAGATTATCAAATAGATGGTATAAATTGGTTATATAAAATGAATAAATTTAATTTTGGATGTATTCTAGCTGATGAAATGGGATTAGGCAAAACAGTACAGATAATATATTATTTAAGTAATTATTTGGTAAAAAATAAAAAAGCATTAATAATTGCTCCAACATCTTTGATTTATAATTGGAAAAAAGAATTTGATAAATTTGCAAGTCATTTAAAATATACTGTTATTGAAAATTGCATAAATTTAAATCTTGAAGGTAATGATATATTTATTTTAAGTTATAATTTACTAAATAAAAATATTTCTTTATTTGAAAATATATTATTTGATTTAATTGTTATAGATGAAGCTCAAACAATTAAAAATCCTGACACTAAAACTGCAAAAAGTGTGTTTAAATTAAAAGCTAAACAAAAAGTGGCATTAACTGGGACACCAATAGAAAATTCACTTCTTGATCTATGGAGTATTTTTAGGTTTGTTATGCCAGAATATTTGATTAGTGAAAGAAAATTTAAAGTAAAATATATTACTAACTCTAATAACAATAAACTTAATATTTTAAAAGGAATAGTAAGCCCATTTATTTTAAGAAGGGAAAAATCTAAAGTATTAAGTGAATTACCAGAAAAAATAGAAAATAATATATTAATTAATATGAGCGAAGAACAAACAGAATTTTATAATCTCTATTTAAATAATGTTAGAAATGAAGTTAGAAATATAGTGAAAAATGGTGATTTTGATAAAGAGAGAGTTAATATTTTAGGATTAATCTCTAAACTACGGCAAATTTGTGTAGATCCAATATTAATTGATAATACTATTAATCAAAATAGTGAAAAAATTAATGTTTTAATTAATTTAGTTGAGGAATATATAAAAAATGGTCATAAAATTTTAATTTTTACTAATTATGTTGATGCTATTAAGTTAATATGCAATAAATTTGATGAAAATAATATAACATACTATACTATGGATGGTAGTGTTAATAAACAGCGTAGAGTAGAATTAGTAGATAAATTTAATTCAGACGATACCAATACGTTTATATTAAGTCTTAAAACAGGTGGATATGGTTTAAATTTAACTGCTGCTGATGTAGTAATTCATGTTGATCTTTGGTGGAATCCGCAAATAGAAAATCAGGCAAATGATAGAACACACAGAATTGGTCAAAAAAATTCAGTTGAAATTGTTAAACTAATTTGTAAAAATACAATCGAGGAAAAAATTTTAGAGAAACAAAATAATAAAAAAATATTAGCTGAATTAATAAATAATTTAGATAATATAGATATGAGATTAACTTCTCAAGATATATATGATTTATTGTCTATTAAAAGTTAAACTATATAAAAATTGAAGGTGAAACAATGAAGTATTATGGAAAAATAAGTGGATTTAGAAAAATGAAAATACAAGTTTATAAAGATGACAAATTAATCTATGAGGGTGAAGTTGAAGATGCTCCAGATGAAATAAAAGAATTAAAATATTATGAGTGTCATTTAGGTAATCCTACTATTTTTAAGGTTTAATATTTAAAATATATATAATTATTGATATAATATTGATTACT
>CANQYG010000157.1 GCA_947628015.1 uncultured Clostridia bacterium | reverse complement strand
TTTTTTTAGAATAAAGTTTTTCAAAATCTTCCTGTCTAATTATTTTATTTACTTTATCTTGATATATTTCTTCTAAAATGTTATTAACTTTTTCTAATTCTAGATTGCTTATTTTTAGCTTTTTTTCTAATCTATTTAATTCTTCTTTTAATTTTATTCTTGAATTTTTAAATATATTTTTTAATTCTTCTTTTGAATATGTAATTTTTTCTATTTCTTTTTTTAATTCTTTTTTTATTTGTTCCTCAATATAATCTGCTCGTATTTGTTTATTATTACAATTTCCTCTATTACTGTTTTTATTAGAACATATAAAATAATCAATTCTCCATTCTTTACCAGATTTTCTTTGTTCTGTTCTCGTTCTTAATGTTGCTATTCCGCATGCATTCTCTGCAAAATATCAACCCTTTAAGTGAATGATTAAATTTTCTTATTCTTGTTATATGCTTATTCTTTATTTTTTCTTGTGCTTTATTCCACATATCCATATTTATAATTGGTTCATGCATATTTTCTACTATAATATATTCTTCTGGATTTGTGTTTCTTACTTTTGTAATTTTATGACTTACTTTTTGAAATTTTCTTCCTACCACATTTCCAATATATACTTCATTTTTTAATATTTTTCCTATTTGTGTTCTATGCCATATATATTTACCATCTTTATTGCTACTTTCTCTTTTCATAAAAGTTGGTATTTTCAAATATATAGCTGGTGCTAATATATCTCTTTTATTTAATTCATCTGCTATTTTTTGTGGCGACATTCCCTTATTTACATACATATCAAATATATCTTTTATAATTTCTGCTGCATATTCATCAATAATTAGATGATTTTTTATATTTTTATCTTTTTTATAGCCATATGGTGCTATTCCTCCTTGGAACTCTCCCTTTTCAATTTTTCTTTGCTTAACGCTTTTTATTTTATTTGAAATATCTTGTGCATAATAATCATTAAAACTTAGTTTAAATGTTAAAAATTGAAGTCCATCTGATCTCAAAGTATCTACATTATCTCCTATTGCAATATATCTTATAGCATTTGATGGAAAATATCTTTCTAAATAATAACCTGTATCTATATGGTCACGTCCAAATCTTGATAAATCCTTTGTTATTATACAATCTATTTTTCCTTCTTCAATATCTTGTAGCATTTTCCTAAAACCCGGTCTATTAAAATTTGTTCCAGTAAATCCATCATCTACATATTCTTTTATTTCTTTTAAATCATCTCTTTCACTAATATAGTTATCAATTATATCTCTTTGATTTTCAATACTTTCACTTTCTCGGTCATCTCCATCATCTCTAGATAATCTCATATATTTAGCAACTTTATATTGTTTTATCATTTTTTACCCCTTTCTTCGCCTAATAGCTTAATAAATTCTCTTTTTAATATCTCATTACAAATTTCTTTTAAGCTATTACTTCCATAAGTAATTTCTACTTTATTATTTTGATTATGCATATACTTGCCTCCATTTTTTTATTTAATACTATGAGACAAGTCAAAAAAAAATAACTAAAGAATTATACTATTCTTTAGCTATTTTGCGAAACAATTATCAAGTTAATATTATAATTGATATTTAATTTTTTTCTGTTTTATAAGTTCTTTGTATTCTTTATCAAAGGTTTCTTTTATTCCTTTTCCAAATGATATATTATATTGAATAATATACGAATCATATATTATTTGTCCTTTAAATGGTAATAAAACAGTTTCTACAAATATTGGTACTTTGTTCTCTGGAATCATATTTTTTATTGTATCTTTTAGTCCTTTTACATAATAGATATTTTCTTTTCCTAACAATACTGCATATTTTTCCTCATATTTGTATAAAACGAACCTACTATTAATCTTTTTTTCGTTCCAATTTTCTAATTCTTGGATTATTTCTTTACTAATATTGTTAGGATTTTCTTTTATATATTCTTTTATTATTTTTTTATCACTCCATAATTTTTCTCTTATCTGCTTTACTTCCTCTGGTTGTGAATTATTTATATCGTCAACATTTTTTAATTCGCAATTTATATTATATTTTTTATTAGTATAATCAAACAAAAAATTCCTTAATTTAAAAAACATTCTTGCATCTTCCTCATCTATGCAATCTGAATATTTTTCATTTTTAAAATCTACTTGAATAATTTTATTTAAACAACAATCCTTGTATTTTTTTCCGCTTCCGGCACGGGCACAAATTATTTCTGCCAATTTTATTCTTTTTGACTCTCTCTTTTTTCCTTTCCCATTCTTTTCTACTTAATTCCAGTAAATCATTTGGAGAATACCCATATAAAGCATAATGAGGTATATTATTATGCAAATTCATTATTAATTGAATATATTCATTTGCTTCATCTAAATCTTGGATATCGAGACCTTCTACATTCATAAAGTTTTGAATATTTATTTCAGTAGAAGTCATAATATCATATATATATGCCATTACTAATCCTTCTGGATTTTCAAATTTTTTCTTTTTTAAAAAAGAAAGAATTTTTTTTGCTTCATCACAGTTAATTAATGCTTTTC
>CANQYG010000156.1 GCA_947628015.1 uncultured Clostridia bacterium | reverse complement strand
CCTCTACCGACGGATATTCTTCCATTATTTTAAAAAGCCCCGATATTGCAGCCAGCTTTCTCACCTGATCCGACACATTTACAAGGGCTGTAGTCCCACCGGCAAGCAGGGCAAGCTTATATCTGCCAAGTATATAGCCTATGCCTGAGCTGTCTATAAACGTGACCTCCTTAAGGTCGAATATTATATTTTTAAAATTTCTCATTTTAAAACATCTGTCAGCTTCTCCCGCGTGTCTTTCAACGCTGTGATGATCTAACTCACCAATGGGAGATATTATAAGTATATTTTTATAAAAGCTGTACTCTATATTCATATATTTTCCTCCTGTGTAATTTTTTTCCAATTTCTATCTTTTATTTTCTTTGACAAATATAATCCAAATAATGCTTCTGACAATGATACTATCATATTTAAAATACTATAATATAAATAGCTAATATTTAGATATCTTAATATATATACGTTTAAGTATACTGTACCTATACCTATAGCAAATCTATATAACCCACAAAATAATAGTATCTTTCTATATGATTTATCTTTGGCAGGTAAAATAATTGATTCTTTCAAGTGAATTTTTTCTTGTTTAACATTTGGTTTAAAAGTACAAATTCTTAATATTATATCTATAGCTGCAATAATAAATACAATAAAAAATAAAATAATAAATCCCAATAATTCATTTCCATTTTCTTTTAAATAATCTAATAAAGTACCCATTAAAAAGCTAAAAAGAACAACAACAGTATTCTTGAAGGCATTCTTTGTAGCACTAAACTTTCCTCTATCTTCTTTTTTTAATAAAGTCATACGCCAATTAACAAAAGTGATATAGCCAAGTTCTCCAGTTATAGCATAAATTATAGCTGGAATAAAAAATAATATTGTTCTTATATTTGTGTCTTGAGAGATAAATGGTATAAAAGCAAAAGAAACGGACGCTATTCTATATATAGAATAATTTATTAAAACAACTTTTTTACTTTGTCCTATTTTTGAAAATAGAGGCGCAGCAAAAATCTGGATTATATTTGTAATTGTGTCTAATAACACATATAATCCTATCCAAAAATCAGAAATTCCAAGGTAAATAGCAAAAGCAGTCATAAGTGTTGTGCCAGCTATTTTATTATTTGCATTATCTAATATTGCAGATATTAAATACTTTTTATATTCTTTATTATAGTTCATTTTTTAAATTACCTTTCCTAAGGTAGTATAACATATATTAAAAAATTTTAATAGACGATTTATAAAATATAATAGAAATGTAGAATTTTAATAGCAAAAGGATATGTTAATAAATAAAAAATTAAATGTAAAAAGTCATTGACAAAAAACTTAGGTTAAGGGATAATATTAAAAGAAAATATAAACACGAAAAGATAAAATTTTTTAATTTACTAAGGAGGAAAAAAATGGCATATATATTTAACAAAATAACAGTAAAATCACAGCTTCCAAAGAGAATAGGAAAATTGTATGATATATCAAATAATATGTGGTGGTCATGGAATACAGAGTTTCTAAGGTTATTTAAAAATTTAGATATAGATTTATGGGAAAAATGTGAAAAAAGTCCTATAAAATTTTTAAAATTAGTATCACAAGATAAGCTTGAAAAAGCATCTAAAGATGATGCGTTTTTAAAAGAATATGACAAAATAGTTAATGATTTTGAAAATTATATGGATTCAAAATCAACCTATTTTAGTAAAAAATATCCTGAAAACAAAGATGATTTAATTGCATATTTTTCAGCAGAATATGGATTAGATGAAACAATGCCAATGTATGCAGGAGGATTAGGAATTTTATCAGGAGATCACTTAAAATCTGCAAGTGATATGGGAATACCATTAGTTGCAGTTGGTCTTTTGTATAAGAAAGGTTATTTCCATCAAGAGATAGATGGACAAGGAAAACAAAAAACAGTATATAAAGATATTGATTTAAACTATTTGCCATTAAAACCTGTAAAAGATAAAAATGGTGATGATTTAATCATTACTTTAAAAATGCCATTGAAGAAACTTTCACTTAAAGCTTGGAAGGTAGAAGTTGGAAGAGTTAATTTATATTTATTAGATTCAGATTTTGATGAAAATGTTGAGGAATATAGAGATATAACAACAACTCTTTATGGTGGAGACCAAGAAAGAAGAATTCAGCAAGAAATGTGCTTAGGTATGGCAGGAGTAAGCTTGCTTGAAAAACTAGGATATAATCCTTCAGTTTATCATATGAACGAAGGACACTCAGCATTTTTAACTTTAGAGTTAATAAAAAATATTATAAAAACAAAAGAAATATCTTTTGACTTAGCAAAAGATATAGTAACTGCTAAAACTGTATTTACAACACATACACCAGTTCCAGCTGGAAATGATATATTCCCAATAGAATTAGTTTTAAAATACTTTGATAAATTTTGGACAAAGCTTGGAATTTCAAAAGAAAAATTCCTAGAGCTAGGTATGAAACCAAACGACACAGAAAAAAATACATTTAATATGGGAATCTTAGCCCTAAAAATAGCAGGAAGAAAAAATGGAGTAAGTAAACTTCACGGTGCAGTATCAAGAGAGTTATTTTCAGATGTTT
>CANQYG010000155.1 GCA_947628015.1 uncultured Clostridia bacterium | reverse complement strand
CCTTCATATGTTACCTTAATTTGCAAGTTTGCATTTACGTAGTCTTCACTTATTGTTTTCTCTATTCCTATCTTTATTTCATTATTTTCATTTCCTTTTCCTAACTTCATTTTTATTGATGGTACTTTTCTATCTATTTCAAATTTATATCCATCTACTATTGCTATATCTGTTTCTGGAATCATTACTATTCCTTCTTTTGTTAAATATTCATTTATATAATCATTTTCATTATAATCACTATTTGTATATTTTTCTCCTTGTAATCCTATCATTGCCATTTCTAACTTTTCTCTTGCTGATTGCTCTGCATATTCGTCTGTTGCTTTCTTTGCCTTGCTAAAAAGTCCATCTCCTGATAGTGCCATATTTAATGTTACTCCTGCTAATATTAGCAATATTATTATTGTCACTACAAGTGCTATTAATGTTATTCCATTCTCTTGCATTTGCTCTTTTTTCTTATTTCCCATTTGTAAATTAACATTTTCTTTTTCTTGTATTTCCTTATATTTCATTTGTTTAAAACCTCCATTTTTACATTATGTTATTTTTATTAAGGTAAAAACTTAATAAAAAAGTAAAAAATCTTATAACTAGCTTTTCTTAAGCTTTTTATAAGATTTTTTCTTTTTATTTTTCATTCAATTATTACAAACTTTTAATTTTTATTTTCTTGATTTTATATTGATATTATGCTATATTTTTCATATATTAATTTTTATTAAGTTTTTACCTTAACAAAATTTTTTCTCATTTCTTTATCAATTAATTCAAAATTTTTTCTACTTTTAACATTTCCAAAACTTTTAATATTTTTTGTTCATAATTTCAATTATTCTTTTTATATAAGTTTAATTTTTATCAACTGTTTACATAAGTTGACATTTCTTATAACTTTTGATATAATAAATTCATTAGATTTTTAGTAAAATTTAATTCCTTTCATTTTTCAAAAATTATAATCAATATTTGGCACATATATTGATTTTTAACTTATATATAAAAATTTATTTTGGAAAGGAGATACAAAAAAATATTAAAAGTAGCTACAATATCAAATTTGATACATTAGAAAGGAGATTCAAAAAATGAAAAAATCAATAGCTGTAGTAGTAGCTGTAGTATTGGCAATGTCAACGGTAACAAATGTTTTTGCAAAAGAGGAAGACAAACCTGTTTTTGAACCTGATGGCCTTTCCTCATACGAAGAAGGTAATATATCAGTCTATGGTCAAAAAATACATTACCAAAATGAAGAACGGGCTTCTGTAAATTGTATTGGTTTATGTGATTGCATTGAATTATATCATATTTTAGGGCATTCTCCTGATGCTAATTTTTACTCTTCATTTTTCTATGGGGATTACCTTGTTGATCCAATTGGAAAAGTATACAAAGATTGCTCAAGTTCAATGACAAAACTTTTTTCTACTGAAACATCCAACATAATCAACAATCTTTCACCATTTATTAATCAACAAGAGAAAAAAATTAGATATATTCAAATATGGAAATTCAAATTTATATGCTTTTTTAGATTCCTTTAAGAAGAAGTCATATAATCATATTAATAAACCTGATAAAGTTCCTATAATTATATCTGATTTATTTAATACAGATTATGATAATGAATCTAATTGGCTTTATGATGGAGAGATTGTATTTTGTGTTCCGTTCGCAAGTACAAGTAAAGAGTACGTTTTGCACTGCGAAAAAGTTGTAAATGACATTTTATGGAATCATTCTTTTATGTTAGGAGATATTTCCATATTTGTCGTTTATACAGACAATGTTATTGTTGAATATAGTAATGGTTATTTCAATGGTAATGCTGGTTTCATAAAAATTTATGTTCCTTAAACCATTACAAAAAATGTGCCAAAAAGTTGCGTATCCTTTAAAAGATACGCAATTTTTTTAGTATAGATTTATTAAGATCTCTTTTATCTTTCAAACTTCAAGAGTTATATTTACTGCATAACTCTTATAATTTTCTACCACAGTTAATAAACAAACAACAACATCAGCCCCGCTTTATACTATATTTCTTCCCAAATGATATTTTCTCCTGCTCTTCATTAATTTTGATATATGGATAATCTTTCTCATAATTACTATATCCAACTGATCCTTCCAAGAAATCAATCGTAATATAGCTAAAGAGACTTTTATCCAAATAAAAAGTTCCATATTGATCTCCTCCGCTGCTCCCACTCGTACTAAGTCTAAAAGAAAAACTTGTTGGAAGTAAATTAGAATTCACCTTATCAGTTACATATTGTTCTAATTGTCCTAATTGGATTAACTCTTCTTCTGATGCATTTTTATACTTTTCTGCTACTTCTTTTGCTTTTCTTATTAATCCATTTTCTCCTGATAATTGTGATATTGTTACTCCAACTAATATTAATAAGATTATTATTGTTACTACTAACGCTATTAATGTAATACCTTTTTCTTTTAATTCTTGTACTTTTTCCTTATTTTGTAATTGCATATTAATCTTTTCTTTTTCTTGTATTTTCTTATCTTTCATTTGTTTTATTCCTCCATTTTTACATTATGTTATTTTTATTAAGGTAAAAACTTAATAAAAAAGTAAAAAATC
>CANQYG010000154.1 GCA_947628015.1 uncultured Clostridia bacterium | reverse complement strand
TATTAAGCCTAAAAAATGTAACAAAAGAAATGTATGAAAAACTTATAGAAAAAATAGAATTTGATAGTGATAAAAATATATTTATAAAATTTAAATTTGGAAAATATAGCTAAAACTTTAAATTCAGTATTAGCTTAAAATTTTACTAATGCTGGACTTAAGGAATATGAAATACATACATCAAAACATAAAACTATGCCAGAGATATCAAATGAAGAAATAAAAGAAGATGTAATGACTCTTCATAAGGAAGTTTATGAAAAATTTAATTATGAAATGAAATATATAAGACCTCCTAAAGGCGAATATAGTGAAAAATCAATAGCATATACAAATAGTTTAGGATATAAAACAGTTATGTGGTCATTTGCTTATGATGATTGGGACAATGATAAACAAGGTAGAGAAGAATATGGAAAAAAGAAAATACTAGATAATCTTCATAATGGAGAAATAATGTTACTTCATGCAACATCAAAAGACAATAGCAATATATTAGATGAAGTTATAAAAGAAACAAAAAAAATGGGATATGAGTTTAAATCTATAGATGAATTTGAAAGATAGATAATATTAAAGATAAGAAAATAAAGGAAAGGATAGAGTATGAGTAAATTTGACAAGATATTTGGAATACCAGAAGAAATTGCTGGAGAAATACCAAAAGTTACAATACTGGGATTTGATAAAATGTTAATAGAAAATTATAAATGTATATTAGAATATCAAGATTTCTTTATAAGAATAAAAATGGTAACAGGTCTTATTAATGTAAATGGATTTAATTTACTAATGAATGAAATGACAAAAGATGATTTAATAATAACAGGACAAATAGAAAGTATAGATTTTGAAAAGAATGAGCTAAATTAAATAAAAAAATCACTAATTAAAATAGTAAATTTAAAATAAATAGTAAAATATATAATGTATAAAAAATTTTAATTAATCTAAAAACTTAATAAAAATTAATATGTTAAAAATATAGCATAATATAAGGTAAAAATCAAGAAAATAAAAATTAAAATTAAATAATAATTTAATAAAAAATGAAAACAAAAAATCTTATAAAAAGCTTAATATAAGCTGATTATAAGATTTTCTCATTTTTTATTAAGTTTTTAGCTTAATAAAAATAACATAATGTGAAGGAAAGGATATGAAAACAAATGAAAGATAAGGGAATACAAGGAAAAGAAAAAAATGATTTACAGTTAAAAAATAAGAAGACAGTACAAAAATTAAAAGAAAAAGGCATAACTTTGATAGCACTAGTTGTAACAATAATAATATTGCTAATATTAGCAGGTGTAACACTAAATATGGCTCTATCAGGAGATGGATTATTTAATATGGCAAGAAAAGCAGCGACAGATTATAATCAACAGTCAGTAGAAGAAAAATTACAAATATTATATGCAGAAAAGATAATGGAGAATAATGATAGTAATACAAAAGTAAAAACAGATGTAACAGATGTATTAGAAGAAATGACAGAAGGAGAAATTACAAAAAAAGATATAGAAGAATTTAATAAGTTATTAGAGCCATATAATGAGGAAGTAAAAGGAATAACAACTGTAGATGAGCTAGCAAAAATAGGACAAGATAAAGAATATCCAATAGATGGAGTATATGTGCAGTTAAGCGATATCAATGAGTTAACAACTCAAATAGGAACAGAAGAACAGCCATTTAAAGGAGTATATAACGGAAATGGAAAAAGCATAAAAAATTTAAGTTTAACAGCAAAAGAAAACTATACAGGAATGTTTAGAGTAAATGAAGGAACAGTAAAGAATGTAACAATAGAAAATTGTGAAATTACTTCAGAAAAAGGAAAAGTAGGAAACATAGTAGGAGAAAATATAGGATTAATAGAAAATTGCACAGTAACAAGAGGAGATATTACATCTATTGGGTACTCCTTGACACAGGAAGGAACAGAAGGTGGTAGTAGAATAGGTGGTATTTGTGGTCAAAACGATTACAAAGGAATAATAAGCAATTGCAAGAATTCAGCATCAGTAACGGGTTCTTATAGATTAGTTGGAGGAATTTGTGGATATAATTATGGAGGGTATATTGAAAAATGTACAAATAAGGGTCGCATTAAAGGATTATGGCAAGTTGGTGGTATAGCTGGCAATTCTGGATTAAGGGGTTTGGAATTTAATTCGAGTGTTAAAATTTCATTCTGTACGAACGAAGGACTTATAGAAGATTTCCGAGAAGATGGCAATAGCGATAGTGCTGATGGAGGGATTGTTGGATATTTAGATCATGGTAGTACTGTTGAAAATTGTGAAAATAAAGGAAATGTTTGTTCGAAGTCGAAATGTTGCGGTGGCATAATTGGTACATTGAGGAGTGGAGATGTGTTAAATTGTGTAAATTATGGCAATATCGAGCGGAAGTATAAATATTGGTGGAATTGTTGGTTATGTTAGTAATAATTCGGAGATAAAGAGGATTGTTGGGTGTACGAACAAGGGGAAATACATTGGAGAATCTGCTTATGGACGGTATTGTTGGAAAGGAAAGAGATGATTTTGATGAATATATAATAAATTGTAATGATGAATATGTGAATTATTGATATATATGATTTATAAAAGATAGATGCTTCAAGCAAAAAAATGAAGTGTCTATTTATTTTTAGTAATTTGTTTATAAATTAAAAAGATTTAAGAAATAAAATTAATTAATGTAAAACCTTAATAAAAATTAATATATTAAAAATATAGCATAATATAAGGGGAAAATCAAGAAAATAA
>CANQYG010000153.1 GCA_947628015.1 uncultured Clostridia bacterium | reverse complement strand
TTTAAAATTTGACAAAAAAATAAAGTATTTGCAATACTTTTGTAAAATTTTTCTTTAATTAACTGTTAAACTTCCGTTCCGATTTCCATTTTTTATGTTCTCCTTCCAAAGTTTTGTTATAATACATATTTTTTATGTACTACTATTTTATTTGCTATATTTTTATTTTTTCCTTCTTATTTTTACAAAAAAATAGCATTTTGACTAAAAATTTTTTTAATCTTGTTTTTTTTGTTGTACTGTATTATAATAGATAAGCATAGAATATAAAAAAGGAGTTGACTATATTTGGCAAATATAAATGAAATTAGACAGTATAAGAATATATATATGATTGGAATTGGCGGTACAAGTATGAGTGGAATTTCCGAAATCCTAAAGAATTGGGGTTTTAATGTTGCTGGTTCTGATTCTTCTAATTCTGATATTATAAATAAATTAATTGAAAATGATATTCCTGTTACAATTGGGCATAACCCAGACAATGTCGAAGGGTTTGATTTAGTTGTTTATTCAGCTGCTATACCTAGCAATGATCCTGAACTTGTAAGAGCAAAAGACTTAGGAATTCCAACTGTTGAAAGAAAAGATTTTTTAGGTGCAATTACTAGAGCTTTTAGAAATACTATTTGTGTATCTGGAACTCATGGAAAATCTACTACTACTTCTATGGTATCACTATGTTTTTTAGAGGCTAAACTTGATCCTTCAATTCAAATTGGAGCTATTTTAGACCCTATAGGTGGAAATTATAGAGTTGGAAACAGTGAATACTTCATTTTAGAAGCTTGTGAATATTCTGAAAGTTTTTTGCAATTTTCTCCGAAAGCAGAAATCATTTTAAATATTGATAATGACCATTTAGATTATTATAAAAATATAGAAAATATTAAAGATGCTTTTGTAAAATATGTTAAACTTCTTCCTGATGATGGTATTTTGGTTTATAATAGTGACGATACTAACTGTATGCATCTTTCTCAATATACAAAAGCTAAAAGTATTACATTTGGATTAAAAAATTCTCATGCTAACTTTATAGCAAAAAATATTGTTTATGATAAAAATGGATTTCCATCATTTGATGTTTATCACAATAATGTATTTTATAAAACCATAAAATTATCAGTTCCTGGAAAGCATAATATTTATAATGCACTTGCTTGTATTGCTTTATGTGATGAATTTGGATTAGACAAAAATGATATAAAAAATGCTTTGTTAAAATATTCTGGTGCAGAAAGAAGATTTCAATATCTTGGAAAAGTAAATGGTGCTAGAGTTTATGATGATTACGGACATCATCCTACTGAAATTCAAGCAGTAGCTGAAGCTATGAAACAAAAAGAATATAATCATTCTTGGGTTGTTTTCCAACCTCATACTTATAGTAGAACTAAAGCTCATTTAGATGATTTTGCTAAGTGTTTATTAAATTTTGATAATATAATTGTTACTGATATTTATGCTGCTAGAGAACAAAATACATTTGATATAAGTTCAAAAGATATTGTAACCAAAATTGACTCAATGGGTAGAAAAGCTTATTACATAGAAAATTTTGAAGATATTATTGAATTTTTGAAGAGAAATGTAAAACCAGATGATATAGTTATTACACAAGGAGCTGGAACAATTACAAAACTTGGTCATGAATTAGTAAAATAAAGATAAATAATATAATTAAATCCACAAAAGTATAACTTTTTGTGGATTTAATTTTTAGTTTTAATTCTATTTTTTATCAATCTTATTCTTCATTTATTATTTTTACATGTGAAGGTGTATTTTTCGCACCAACTATATCTCCTTTTTGACCATTTTCACCAGTACATAATAATTCTCCCTCATTCTTACAATTATAATATTCCCCAAAAATAGTCGCATCTTCCTCGCCGAGAAATTCTGCATTCCCACTCTCATCAAGTCCACATATTCCACCGACCCATGTATACGACGTAATCGAGCCTTTATTATAACATTCTTTATACTTAGAACCCCCAGAGCGAGAGCATATACCACCAGCGCCATAAGGACCCTTTATACTTCCTTCGTTAGTACATGAATTAATTGTCGCGCTTATCCCCAAACCTGCTATTCCTCCAACTTGATAGGAACCATTTTCTCCTTCAATCTGTATATTCACTTTATTTTTCACATTTCCGAATCATACTTTTTCTTATGATTCCACTTAATCCTGCAATAAGTTGATTTCTCCCTTCTGTTTTTTCACTTTTAATTTCTCCAGTAATTATTAGGTCACTCACTTCTCCTCCATAAATTGCTCCAAATAACCCATAATACTCATAAATCTCCCCAGCACTCGTACCATCTATTTTTATCCATAAATTTGATATCGTTTTATTATTACCATTAAAATTTCCTTTAAAATAACTGCTCTCATTTTTTCCTATAGGAATCCAAGAGCCTTTTTCTTCTCCACATACTTCACTTAAATCAATATCATTCATCAATGTAACAGTCCATCCCTCGAAACTTTTTCCATTATTTACTTCTTCTGCAAATTTTAATAGTTCTTGTGCTGTACTTATTCTTCTTAATTTTGATATTTCATCTATTATATTTTCCTCATCTTCTTGTGCTTTCTTATATTTATCTGCTGCATTTCTTGCTCTGCTAAATAGTCCATCTCCTGACATTGCCATATTTAATGTTACTCCAACTAATATTAATAAGATTATTATTGTTACTACTAGCGCTATTAATGTTATTCCTTTTTCTTTTAATTTTTGTACTTTTTTCTTATTTTGCAATTGCACATTAATCTTGTCTTTTTCTTGTATTTTCTTAACTTTCATTCGTT
>CANQYG010000152.1 GCA_947628015.1 uncultured Clostridia bacterium | reverse complement strand
CAAGGTATTTAATATCAGGTGTTGATGTATGGCTAAATAATCCAAGAAGACCATTAGAAGCATCAGGAACAAGTGGACAAAAAGCAGCAATAAATGGTGTAATAAACTTTAGCGTTCTAGATGGCTGGTGGGCAGAAGGATATGACCAAAAAAATGGCTGGGCAATAGGTACAAATGCAGAATATCAAAGTAATGAAGAACAAGATGAAGAAGATGCAAAAAGTTTGTATTATACTTTAGAAAATAAAATTATACCATTATACTATGCAAAAAATGAAAAAGGATATTCAGATAAATGGCTTGATATTATGAAAAATTGTATAGTATCTAATGCTGGAAGATTTAGTACAGCAAGAATGTTACAAGACTATTTGCAAAAACTATATATTCCATTGTGTAATTTAGGAAATAAATATTTTAAAGACCTAAATAATGTTGTTGAATATGAAGAATGGAAAAATAAAGTATCTAAACAATGGAAAAATCTAAAAATAACACAAAGCGTTTCAAATTATAATGATGTAACAATAGATGCAGGAAATCCAATAAATGTTGAATGTTATGTAGAACTTCCAAATGATTTAATAAAAATAGAAAATGTAGAAATGCAAGTATATTACGGAAAAATAACAGATGATGGTGTAGTAGAAGATGTACAAATAAAAACAATGGAACTTGAAAAAGATAGAGAAGAAAATAAGTATAAATATACTGCTAAAATAGAATTAAAATCAGGTGGAGATTATGGATATACATTCAGAGCAATTCCTAAAAATGAAATGTTATTAGATTGGCAAAATCTAAATCTAATAAAATGGATTAGTGATTAAAAAATATAGCTCCTAAAAAATAATCGTCGAGAAGAATTATACGGGACTTAGATTTTTTAAGCAACTTTATATTGCATAGAAAATCTTTGTTCCGTTTTTTTAATAAATCGTGACTAAAATTGTTGAAATTAGTATAATATAATGTTATAATAACTAACGCGTAAAAAAATAAATGGAGGACAATAAAAATGAAAAAAGTATTAAGAAAAACTAAAATAGTAGGAACAATTGGACCAGCAAGTGAGCATAGATTAAAGGAATTATTTGAAGCAGGTTTAAATGCAACGAGAATAAATTATTCACATGGTAGTTGGGAAGAACAAAAAGAAAAGACAGAAGAAGTTTTGAGATTAAGAAAAGAGATGGATATACCAATAGCATTACTTCTTGATATGCAAGGTCCAGAAATAAGAACAGGAATGTTAGAAACTGGAAATGAAAAAATACAATTAGAAGATGGACAAAAATTTACATTTGTAAATGAAGATATTGTTGGAAATAAAGAAAGAGTATCAATATCATATAAAGAATTGTATAAAGATGTAGCGCCAGGTTCAAAAGTTTTAATAGATGATGGCTCAATTGAATTAGTAGTAGATGAAATTCAAGATAAAGATATAGTGTGTACAGTAGTTCATGGAAATGGTTTAGGAAGTAGAAAAACAGTTAATTTACCAGGAACAGCAGTAAAATTACCAGCATTAAAAGAAAAAGATATAGAAGATTTAAAAACAGCATGTGCACATGATTATGACTTTGTTGCAATGTCATTTGCAAGAAATAAAGATGATGTAGCACAGGTTAGAAAAGTATTAGATGAAAATGGTGGAAAAGACATAAAAATAATTACAAAAATTGAAAATATAGAAGGAGTTCAAAACTTAGAAGAAATTGTAAAAGTAGCAGATGCACAAATGATAGCACGTGGAGACTTAGCTACTGAAACAGACTTTACAGAACCACCTATATTGCAAAAGAAAATTATAAAATCATGTAATAAATTAAGTAAAGAAGCAATAACAGCAACACAAATGTTAGAATCAATGACACACGAACCACTTCCTACAAGAGCAGAAGCAAGTGACGTTGCAAACGCAATTTATGATAGAACAAGTGCAATAATGCTTTCTGGAGAATGTGCTATGGGTGAATATCCAGTAGAATGTGTAAAAACAATGGATAAAATAGCAAAAAGAGTAGAGCCAGATATAGGATATTGGAAAAGATTTGAAATGAATGAAAATGTTGAATTAAATTCATTAGAAGAACATGTTGCTTATGCTAACTGTATAACAGCAAAAAATATGAATGCAGTTGCAATTGTATGCTATACACATACAGGAAACTCAGCAAGATATTTGTCAGGATTAGGAGCAGAATGCCCAATTCTAGCAATTACAGATAATAGAAAAACATTTAATCAATTAGCATTAACATGGAATGTAACACCAGTATATATTGAAGCAAAAGAAACAATAAATAAAACAATAGAAGCAGGAATAGAAAAATTAAAAGAACAAGAAATCCTTGAAAAAGGAGATGTAATAGTTATATCTGGTGGAGATAAAATAGTACCAATTAATAAATGCCCAATAAATCAAACAATAGGTGGAATAATTAAAATATAATATATGTTACAATAAAGAAACTAAGATTTTTTAAAGTATAGAAATCTTAGTTTTTTTGTGCTAAATATTTATTTTGGGAAAATGATATGTTTACAAATTTAGTAACAAATAAATAATAGTTACCATAAAATATAGTATAACAAAAAAGGAGGAAAACAATGTATAGATGTAGAAGTTGTAATTCTTGTAAATGTAATAATCAAAATCAAGTAATTACAATTAATAATCAAAATGACAATATGGACGACAAATGTTCTTGTGGATTTAATGATCCATCAGTATTTCCCGAAAACTATATGTATGGTCAAAGCTATGTTCCAATTCAATATATAAATACTACATTTAAGCCAAATGTAGCACTAAGAATGGG
>CANQYG010000151.1 GCA_947628015.1 uncultured Clostridia bacterium | reverse complement strand
TTCAATAAAATAAATACTTTAAAAATTTCTATCAAAAGTTCCCCTACAAAAAGTTTATGCTATCTTTATTAGCAATGTATATTGACATTTGCTAAAAATGGATATAAAATGATTAGCAAACTGAAAGCAAGAGTGCTAATAGAGGTGATAAAATTGGAGTTAGATAATAGAAAAAAAAGAATACTTCAAGCAATAGTAAACGAATATATTGACACCATAGAGCCAGTAAGTTCAGGAAGTTTAATTGAAAAATATGGACTTGATTGTAGTAGTGCTACTGTAAGAAATGATATGGCAGAACTTGAAAAAGAAGGCTTTCTAGAAAAGACACATACATCAAGTGGTAGAATACCATCTACAAAAGGATACAGATTTTATGTAGATAAACTTTTAAAAGAGAAAAATTTAAGCTTAAATGAGATTAAATACATAAACTCAAAATTACAATCTAGAGTAGATGAAATGGAGGAGCTTACTAAAATAGCAACTAATACTATTTCAGAAGTAACACATTATACTACTGTATCTGTTGAACCAAATGCAGGTAAACAAAAAATTCAAGAAATTAAGTTTATTTTGATTGGTTCTAGAATGCTTATGGCAATAATATTAACAGAAACAGGAACAATAAAGGAAACTATTATTAAGTTTGATAGTGATATAAATGAAGAGCAAGTAGAAACTCTAAATACCATATTTAACAACAAATTAAAGGGTGAATATTTATCTCTTATAAATATTCCTATTGAGCAATACATAATGAAAGAAATGTCTTACAGAGTTGATGTTATTAAACCTATAGTAAAACAGATTACTAAACTTATTAATAGTGAATCAAGATTTTATATGCAAGGAGCAAACAGAGCCTTAGATAATCCTGAATTTAAGTCTGGAGATTTAGCAAAAAGATTTTTAGGGCTTTTAGATAAAAGAGATTTAATTGAAAATTTACTTGACAATGATGAGGATTTCAATGTATATATTGGAAATGAACAAAATGGACTTAAAGATTTAAGCATAGTAACTTTTAGAAATATAGTTGCTGGAAAAGATTTGGGAACAATTGGAATTATAGGACCAACTAGAATGGATTATTCAAAAGTAATTTCTGTTTTAAAATATATTAATAAAGAATTAAACAAAGACATTAGACTAGATTTAGGAGACGGAAACGAGACAAAATAATGCTTATGAAGAAAGGAACAAGTAATTATGGAAGATGAGAAAAAAGAACAATCAGATGCAATAAAAAATGACAGCCAAGAAGAAAATATAAACGAGAATATGAAAATTGAAAAACAAGAAAAAACAGAATTAGACATTTTAAATGAAAAAATAGAACAGCAAAAAGAAGAACTAGACTCAAGAGAAGACAGAATAAAAAGACTTATGGCAGAGTTTGAAAATTTCAAAAAAAGAAGCAACAAAGAAAGAGCATCAATGTATAATAGTGTACTAGGAGATGTAGTAATAAAACTACTTCCTGTGTTAGACAATTTAGAAAAAGCTGCAGAAAGCAACAGTCAAGATGAGCAATACAAAAATGGAATAGAGCTTGTAATGAAACAATTTAAAGATGTACTAAAAGATAATGGAGTAAAAGAAATAGAAGCTGTTGGAAAACAATTTGACCCAACATACCATGAAGCGGTAAGCTTAGTAGAAGATAGCTCACTTGGTGCAAAAATTGTTAAAGAAGAATATAGAAAAGGCTATATGATTGGTGACAGAGTTTTAAGACATTCACTAGTTGTAGTCGCAAATTAAAGTTATTAAATATATTAAAATAAATTTTACAAAAGAAAATAATTTGTTAAACAAAAGAAAACTATATAAAGTTTAATTAAAAAATTAAATAAATGTAGATAGTATAAAATTTCAAGGAGGAATTATAAAAATGGGAAAGATTATAGGAATTGATTTAGGAACAACAAATTCATGTGTTGCAGTTATGGAAGGTGGAGAACCAGTTGTAATACCAAACTCAGAAGGTAACAGAACAACTCCATCAGTAGTTGCATTTTCAAAAGATGGTGAAAGATTAGTTGGACAAATAGCTAAAAGACAAGCTGTTACAAATCCTGATCATACAATTATGTCAATAAAAAGAAAAATGGGTACAGCTGATAAAATAACTATAGATGGAGACAAATTCTCTCCACAAGAAATTTCAGCAATGATACTTCAAAAAATAAAAGCAGATGCTGAAAGTTATTTAGGAAGTCCAGTTACTCAAGCTGTTATTACAGTACCTGCTTACTTTAATGATTCTCAAAGACAAGCTACAAAAGATGCTGGAAAAATAGCAGGATTAGAAGTTTTAAGAATTATAAATGAGCCAACAGCAGCAGCTTTAGCTTTTGGTATGGATAAAGAAGAACAAGACCAAAAAATAATGGTATATGATTTAGGTGGAGGTACATTTGATGTATCTATACTAGATATTGGTGATGGAGTATTTGAAGTTTTATCTACAAATGGTAATACACATTTAGGAGGAGATGACTTCGACCAAAAAATTATAGATTTTCTAGTTGCAGAATTTAAAAAGTCTGATGGAATTGATTTAAGTGCAGACAAAATGGCAATGCAAAGATTAAAAGAAGCTGCTGAAAAAGCAAAAATCGAACTTTCTGGAATTTCACAAACACAAATAAATCTTCCATTCATTACAGCTGACAGCACAGGACCAAAACACTTAAATATAACACTTACAAGAGCTAAATTTGAAGAATTAATTCATGATTTAGTAGAGTCAACTAGAACACCAGTTGAAAATGCTTTAAAAGATGCAGGAATAACTGCTGATGATATTCATAAAGTATTATTAGTAGGTG
>CANQYG010000150.1 GCA_947628015.1 uncultured Clostridia bacterium | reverse complement strand
TTTTTTGAAACTCCTGATAATTTTTATCTTGCAATTTAAATAATTCTTTTTCGATATCCATATTTTCTCCAATTTTTTCTTTAATATTTATTTCATTTTACAACATTTTACTAATAATTCAAGAATTAATTATAAAAATATGGTATATTTTTAACTTTAATGTTATAATAGATATATGATGAAAATTAGAAAGGTGATATTCATGAAGAAAAAGATACCTAATAACATAGAGAATATAATACAAAAATTTGTTGCCGGAGCCAATGAAATATTAGAAAATAGAGTAAAAAAGATAATTTTGTATGGTTCTTATGCAAGAGGAGATTTTGATAAAAATTCTGATATAGATATTATGATTTTAACAGATCTTTCTGATGATGAAATAGTAAATTATAGACAAAAAATATATGAATTTGCCTATGATATAGAATATGAAAATAATTTTGAAATAGAAATAATGCCATTATTAAAGAATATAGATAAGTTTAGTTATTGGTTAGATGCATTACCTTTTTATATGAATGTACAAAAAGAAGGAGTTGTTTTAAATGAAAATGTCTAAAGAATTAGGAAATCATAGATTAGAACAAGCAAAGGAAGAACTAAATGATGCAAAAATACTTTTTGATATAAAAAGTTATAAATCAGCTAATAATAGAGCTTATTATGCAATTTTTCATGCAATTAAGGCAGTATTGGCGTTAGAGCCAATCGACTTTAAAAAACATAAAGATGTACAAGCATATTTTAATAAAAATTACATTAGTAAGGAGATTTTTCCAAAAGAAATGGGAAAAAAGATTGCATATGCAAGTAAAACAAGAGAAGATAGTGATTATGATGATGAATTTATAGTAAAACCAGAGGAAACACAAAATCAAATAGAAACAGCAGAAGAATTAATAGAATTAGTAGAAAAATATATTAGTAAAAAAGAATAATTCGGCAAACTCAAAAAGGATAGTTTTTATAACTATTCTTTTTTATATATAATTTTATGTAACACCAATATCTAAAATTTGATAAAGAGTGAACTCTTTTTATTAATAAAATTCATTTTTATTTTTTTGTAGCATACAATTAAAATAAAATTATTATTAATAGGAGTATAATAAATAAATTATGATTAAAAGATTGTCACTAATTACAACTTGTTTAGTATTATCTTTATTTTTTGCAAATAGTATGAATTCTTCTAAAAATGAAGTAGTTGAAACAATGACACTTCCTGTATCAAATAAAGTAATTGTATTAGATGCAGGGCATGGTACACCTGACGAAGGTGCAACTAGCTCAAATGGTGTATCAGAGGCAGAAATAAATTTAAAAATTGTATTAAAATTGCAGAAACTATTAGAAAGTAGTGGTGCAACAATTTTGCTTACTAGATATGATGAAAATGCAATATATGAATTAGATGCAAAAACTATTTCTGAAAAAAAAGTTTCCGATATAAAAAATAGAGTAAAAATTGGAAATGAATCATCTGCTGATATATTTGTTTCAGTTCATTTAAATAAAATTCCTCAACAGCAGTATTATGGTTGGCAAACTTTTTATAAAGATAAAGATGAAAACTCAAAAAATTTAGCAACATCAATTCAAACTAATTTAAATACATCAATAAATACTGAAAATAAACGTGTTCCATTAGTATTAAATAATATATATATAATGAAACACGTTGAGATTCCAATTTGTTTAGTCGAATGTGGTTTTCTTTCTAATGAAGCTGAAGAATCTTTACTTGTTACAGACGAATATCAAGAAAAGTTAGCTTGGGGTATTTATAATGGAATAATGGACTATTTTTATAAATAGTCCATCACACTTAAGTATTATTCTTAATCTTAAAAATTCATCTAAATCTACTTTATTAATTGAAAACTAATATCACCATTTTGATCAACTTCCTGCAGACGATATCCACTTTCCGTCAAATTTATGGTTACAACAGGTCGAACTGGATAGCTCGCTTCGATTTCCTTTCCTGAAGTAAAAAGCATATCTTGTCCACTCATTCTTGGTTCTTTTTCGTCTGATACCGATATAAAATGCAAACCAAATGCACAATAATCACTTGTTGAGTCTTTTCCTAAAAATGTATATCTACCTCCAAGCCAAAATTTTTCAAACTCATCATCTTCATTCGTAGTAAATATTATATCAAAATATCTTTGTTTTTTAAATTCATCTATTTTATAATTATGCCTATAATATGATTGTTTAAATTTTTCATCTAAAGCTTCCTCATTTGTTCCATCAATTGATCCGTCACTCGTACCTTCATTTTCCCATATTAAACATTCTTTATCTTCCCCTTTAACTCCATATTCTTTGTTATATTCATATTTCCAATTTCTATCATTTAATTTCCACATTATTGGGAATGTATATTTTCCTGTTTTTATCTCTCCAAATTTTGTCGTTTCACTAGTTTCTGGTACTTCTTGAGGGTTATTATCTTTATGGTTATAGTTAGCATAATTATATGTACTTACCTTTTGTATATCACTTCTTTTTAAATTTGATACAGTTATTCCTTCTTTCATTTTTATATCGTCTTCTTCATATTGTCCAAAACATTTCCTACAAATTTCATTTATTGCCCATACTCCATTATTATATCCATTTGCTCCTTTTAATTTTAATTTTTGAATTGTTGGTCTATCTAATATTATTCTTAATGTTGTTCCATCATAATCCCATATTCTCCATTTTAATTCGTTTCCATTTTTTGTTTCGTTCTCTGTTTTAAATTCTTGGCTTGCCCCTGTTCCTGATTGTTCTCCTGTTATCGTAAATATTCCTCCTGTTGGTTCGTATCCTTCTACATATG
>CANQYG010000149.1 GCA_947628015.1 uncultured Clostridia bacterium | reverse complement strand
TTTCTCTAACTCTCTCTAGACCACAAACAGCACCACTATTTTCATATCTAAAATCGTGTGCAAGTTCTCCAATTCTTATAGGTAAATCTTTATATGAGTGTAGACTATTTTTATAAACTAACATATGATGAGGACAGTTCATTGGTCTTAAAACTAACTCTTCATTATCCATCTTCATAATTGGGAACATATCATCTTTATAATGATCCCAGTGTCCACTAATCTTATAAAGTTTTGTATTTGCTAAGCTTGGAGTATAAACATGTTTATATCCTAAAGCAACTTCTTTATCTTGAATATATCTTTCAAGAAGTCTTCTTATTGTTGCTCCATCTGGTAAATATAGTGGAAGTCCTGAACCTACTAATTCGTGAGTCATAAATAAATTCAAATCTTTTCCTATTTTTCTGTGGTCTCTTTGTTTTGCTTCTTCTTGAAGTTTAACAAATTCTTCTAATTGGCTATTTTTAGGAAATGAAATTGCATAAATTCTTTGTAACATTTTATTATGCTCATCACCTCTCCAATAAGCACCAGAATTTGTTAATAGCTTTATAGCTTTTACTTTACCTGTGCTCATTAAATGTGGACCTGCACAAAGGTCTGTAAAATCCCCTTGTTTATAAAATGAAATTTCTTCTCCTTCTGGTAAATCTTCAATAAGTTCAACTTTGTAGGGTTGCTCTTTCATTAATTTTAAAGCTTCATCTCTACTTAATGTAAACTTTTCAATTGGTAAATCTTCTTTTATTATTTTTTTCATTTCTTCTTCAATTTTTTCTTTGTCTTCATCTGTAAAACCATTTTCTACATCAAAATCATAATAAAATCCTTCATCAATTGCAGGACCTATTGCAAATTTTGCATTAGGAAATAATCTTTGAACAGCTTGTGCCATTATATGAGATGTTGTATGCCAATATGCCTTTTTTCCATCTAAATCAGATTCAAATGTTAAAATTTCCAATTTGCAATCTTCATTTAAAATAGTTCTTAAATCAACAACTTTGCCATTTACTCTAGCACAAGTTGCCATTCTTGCTAATCCTTCACTTATAGATTTTGCTAAATCAATAACAGAGATTCCCTCTTTTTCTTCTCTTATGCTTCCATCTTTTAATGTTATTTTTATCATAATAAAATCCTTTCCGTATGCTCTTTAGGATAAATCTAAAATTAGATTTTGTTATAGCATTTTACTATACAAAAAATCCCAGAACATACTTTTATAATATGTTCTGGGGTACTATATCTAGCACGGTTCCACCCGGATATTTAACTCAATTTCAGATTGTAACGCAATCTTAATGCGTCTAGCTTATTCACTAGAACTATAAGAAGGTAGTTTTTCAAATATGTTTGCTAAAGTTAGCTTCCAGCTTATAACTAACTCTCTCTTTTAGTAACCTATATTTTACTTTTTCTTCTATTAGCTTTATTTATAACTAATACTTATTATAGATTACTTTATGTAAAATGTCAATAAAATTTTATTAACTATCTGAAAAAAGCAAGTCAATTTTGACTTGCCCTTTTCAAGCTTGGTTATTTAGCATTATTTTGCTTTTCAAATTGTGTCATAAATCCGTCAAATAAAAAGATAAATGCAATTCTGTAAAGTTAATTCAATATTATTTTGTCGCTTGTAAACATGTAATTGATTTAATATTAAATATATGGTATAATATAATTATAAAAATATATTTGAAGGAGGTTTTTCGTATGTTACGGAAAATAGCAAAAGTTATCTGTTGTGTATTTCTTTGGATGACCCAAGTAGTTAGTTGGATGAACATCTTTGAAACATGGCCGTTCTTCAACCGAGTTACTGATGAAACTCTTGTTACTATTTTTTCTATGATTTTTGCAGTAGTCAGCTGTTATGGCATTATAGAGTTTGTTAAATGGGCTTGGAAACACGATTGATAATAACAAAAATAATAGTGGTGAGCAAAACTTTGCAAACCACTATTATTTTTTTCATACTTATTTTGATTAATTTCAGTTACAACTAATGCATTTTTCTCCACATTTTTCGCTTTTCCAGTTAGGAACCTTAGCTAATTCAGTTTCCTCAATATAAGAATTTAATGAATTAGATAGGTTCTTTGTTACGTTTGCTGGGCAAGTACCAAACGTTAAAGGATAGCAAAAAGCACCACAAGATACAGTAACTGTTTTTTTGTCTTCTGAAATTTCTAAAAGTATCTGATTAGGTTTTAATTCCTCCATATTTTTTCCTCCTCCAATATTCATTGTGTTGTTTACTTGTTATCTATGCTTAACTCCAAAAGGAGATTATAAAAATTAATTTATTCGTATTTTATCATATTTTTAATAAATTGCAAATTTTGCAGAAAAATTTTTAGAAAATAATATGGGACACAGCTTTTTATTACTGTATCCCATACTTGAAACGTTACTCTTCTTCGTCTTTGTCATAACCGCAAACCAAGTTAAGTACAAGGCCAGCGGTTGCTATTATACATGCTACTCCGCATAATATGCTATCATACTGCACAGTCAATTTCAAAGAAGAACCTACTCCAATTCCGAGTGCTATACAGATAATCAAATGAGTTTTATAAGACCGTTTCATCATAACCAAATCCTCCTTATCATTGTTCGGAGGTTTGCACCTCCAAAAGTTTACCTTTTCAAAGGTGCAACAAAATATTACTAATTTAATTATACAGCATTTTACATAAAATTGCAAGTTTAAAGCTATTTGCAGATAATTTTTTACTAAAGCATTTTTTATTTTCATTTTATAGTATAAAATCATAACCACCAGTAAAACTGGTGGTTTGCTCTTAGCCTAAAAGGCTTTTGTACTGGCTCTTCTGGGCTTAAGCC
>CANQYG010000148.1 GCA_947628015.1 uncultured Clostridia bacterium | reverse complement strand
CCCTCACCTATTACTACTGTAATAATTGGTACTCCGATTTTTGACATTTCAAACATTGATTTAGCAATAGCTTCACCGTTGACCTCTTTGTTCAGCTCCTATTCCAGGATATGCTCCTTTAGTATCAACAAATGTTATTATAGGTCTATTAAATTTATCTGCCTGTTTCATTAGCCTTATTGCTTTTCTATAACTTTCTGGGTTAGGCATCCCAAAATTTCTTTTTATATTTTCTTTTGTATTTCTTCCTTTTTGCTCTGCAATTATAGTAAAATTTTGATTTCCTATTCTTGCTAGTCCACATATTGTTGCAGGGTCATCTCTAAATAGCCTGTCTCCGTGAAGTTCAATAAATTCATCAAATATTTTTTCAATATAATCTAATGATGTTTTTCTATTTGCATTTCTTGCAATTTCTACTCTTTCCCAAGCTGTAATTTTCTTACCTGTTTTTGATGAACTTTGAGCTTTATTAGATTTCAAAATTTCTTTTTCACTCATTATTTTTTTCCTCCATATCCATTAAGAATAAGAAGTCTTGATATAATTTCTTTCATTTCTGTTCTTTGAACAATTCTATCAACAAATCCATTTTCAAGCATAAATTCAGCTGTTTGAAATCCTTCTGGTAGCTTTTCTCCAATGGTTTGTTCTATTACTCTTTGTCCTGCAAATCCTATCATTGCTCCTGGTTCTGCTAAAATAATATCTCCAAGTGATGCAAAAGATGCTGTAACTCCTCCATAAGTAGGATCTGTAAGTACAGATATATAAAGGTTTCCAGACTTATCTAACTTAGATAAAGCCTCTGTTACTTTCGCCATTTGCATAAGAGATATAATTCCTTCTTGCATTCTTGCACCACCAGAGCAAGCAAATATTATTATTGGAAGATTCTTCTCAGTCGCTTTTTCAATAGAATATGTTAATTTTTCACCAACAACACTTCCCATACTTGCCATAAAAAAGTTGCTATCCATTACACATAAGACCACTTTTATGTTGTTTATAGTACATATTCCACATTTAACGGCTTCATCTAATTTTGTCTTTTCTCTTTCACTTTTTAATTTTTCATCATATTCATCTAATTTAAGTGGATTAACTGTATCTATTTTTAAATCAAATTCTTTGAAAGATTTACTATCTGCTATTTGTTCAATTCTACTTGCACTTGAAATTCTAAAATAATGATTGCAATATGGACAAATACCATAATTATCTTTTAAAACATCTTTATAAATTATTTCCTTACATTTATCACATTTAACCCATTTATCTTTTGGTATATCTACCTTATTTTTTCTTTTAATAGGATAATTATTTTCTCTCTTTTTTATTTTATCAACAATCATTATATTAACCCTTTACTAATTTAACATTTCTTTTTCAATAAAAGATGTATCATAAGTTCCTCTAATAAATGAAAGATTTTTTAATATGCTAAGTAAAAAATCTACATTTGTATCAACGCCTTCTATTACAAGTTCTTCTAAAGCTCTTTTCATTTTTGCTATTGCTTCGTTTCTATTTGCACCATGAGCAATAATCTTTGCTATCATTGAGTCATAATCAGGAGGAATTACATAGCCTTCATAAATTGCTGTATCAACTCTAATTCCATTACCACCCGGAAGATTAAGACCTGTTATTTTACCTGGACTTGGTCTAAAATTCTTTGATGGATTTTCTGCATTTATCCTGCACTCTATTGAATGACCTTTAATTTCTACTTTATTTTGTCTAAATCTTAATTCTTCTCCTGCTGCAATTCTAATTTGTTCTTTTATTAAGTCAATTCCTGTATTTTCTTCTGTTACTGGATGTTCTACTTGTATTCTAGTATTCATTTCCATAAAATAAAAATCTTTGTTTTCATCAACTAAAAACTCTATTGTTCCAGCATTTGTGTATCCAGATGCCTTTACAGCTTTTACTGCTGCTTCACCTAATTTACTTCTTAATTTGCTATCAATTACAGAAGATGGCGCTTCTTCTAGTATTTTTTGATGTTTTCTTTGAATAGTACAATCTCTTTCTCCTAAATATACAGCATTTCCATATTCATCAGCTAAAATTTGAACTTCTATATGTCTTGGATTTTTTATATATTTTTCAATATATATTTCATCATCAGAAAATGACACTTTAGCCTCTTGCTTTACTAATCTGTAATTATCTTCTAACTCCTCTTTGCTTTCAACTATTCTTATGCCTTTACCTCCACCACCACTTGAGGCTTTAAGCATAATTGGAAATCCTATTTTTTCTGCAACTTTTAAACATTCATCATAACTTTTTATACTTCCATCTGAACCCGGAATTACAGGAATCCCTGCTTTTTTCATCATCTCTTTGCTGTTTGCTTTATTTCCCATTAAATCAATGACTTTGTAAGATGGACCTATAAATTTGATGTTAGATTCTTCACACATTTTTGCAAAACTGCTATTTTCTGATAAAAAACCAAAACCTGGATGAATACTATCTGCACCTGTTATATTAGCCGCTTCAAGTATATTTTTTATATTCAAATAACTTTTAGTAGATTTAGCAGGTCCTATACAAATTGCTTCATCAGCCAAACGAGTATGCATAGAATCTTTATCTACCTCTGAATAAACAGCTACTGTTTTTATATTCATTTCTTTACAAGCTCTAATTATTCTTACTGCTATCTCTCCACGATTTGCAATTAGTATTTTGTTCATTTTCATATCCTTTCTTAGTTACACAACTGCAAATGTTAGCTCTCCTTTAGCAGCTAGTGCTCCATCTACAGTTGCAATTGCCTCTCCTATACCAATAGGACCTTTTCTTTTTATAATTTTTACTTCTAACTTTAATCTATCTCCTGGTACAACCATTTTTTTAAATTTCATTTTATCTATTCCACCAAATAAAGCATTTTTTC
>CANQYG010000147.1 GCA_947628015.1 uncultured Clostridia bacterium | reverse complement strand
CATACAATATGTAAATTCAATAATAAATAAGGAATAAAATAACAACACATTCTGCTCTTGACCGAAAGGAATGTGTTGTTATTACTTTTTATAAGTGGTAACCATATTGCTACGGTTCTCATTTTCTATCTATATTATACACATATTTTAAGAATTTGTCAAACATAACTTTTATAATTTGTTTTTAAAATGTCTTGCTTATTTTAGTTTTTTTCTATATAATAGGCTTGTAAAATCTTTTAAATTTGAAAGGAGTATTTGTATGAATTTAAACATAACTGGAAAAGATTTTGATTTAACTGATTCAATTAAAAATTATATTGAAGATAAAGTTAGTAAAATATCAAAATATATAGGAGACGAATTTGATGCTAGTGCAACTTTAAAAATTGAAGGAACTGAACAAGTTGCAGAAATTAGAATAACATATTCAGGTGAAACAATTAAAGCTGTTACTGCAAGTAAGGATTTATATTCTTCTATTGATAAAGATATAGATATTTTAGAAGGTCAAATTAGAAAAATCAAAACTAAAAAAGATAAACAAAATATGACTGACACAATTAGATTTCAAGAAGCTCAAGTTGATGAAGATAGTGTAGAAGGTGAAATTATAAAAACAATTTATTATAGCATAAAACCTTTAACAGCTGAAGATGCTAAACTTATTTTAGAAGGAGATGCTAAAAATAAATTTTTACCTTTTATAAATGTAGATACTAACAAAGTAAATGTAATTTACAAATTAAAAGATGGTAAAAATTTTGGTATGTTAGAACCAGAAGCATAATTTAATAGCAAAAGGATTTATTATGAAATACGATTTAATAGTAATAGGAATGGGACCTAGTTCAGTATTTTTAGCTTATGAACTAGTAAAATTAAATAAAGCAAAAAATATTTTATTAATTGAAGAAGGAAAAAGAGTAGAAAACAGAGTTTGCCCTATTGAAAAATCCGGTAAATGTATGAAGTGCAAACCATTTTGCAGTATAACTAGTGGTTTTTCAGGTGCTGGTGCTTTTTCTGATGGAAAACTTTCTTTATACAATCCTGAAGATGACGATATTTACGTTGGTGGTGAATTACACAAGTACATTGGCGTTGACGAAACTAAAAAACTTATTGATTATACAGATAAAGTTTATTTAGATTTTGGTGCTGATAAAAAATTAGAGGGTATTGATCATAAAGAAGAAGTTAAGAAAATTTATGATAAAGCTAAGAAAAATGGTATTAATTTAATTAGCATTCCAATTAGACATTTAGGTACTGAAAAAAGCCACGAGCTTTATGGAAAAATTGAAAATTATCTTCAAGACAATAATGTCAATATGAAGTTTAATTGTATCGTAAAAGATATTATTGTAGAAAATAATAAAATAAAAGGAGTAAAAATAAAAGATTCTAACTTAATTGATGATGAAGAGGCTCCTTTAGAAGAAGTTTTTGCAGATAATGTAGTTATTGCAGTTGGTAGAAAAGGTGCTAATTGGCTTACTTCTTTGTGTGATAAGCATAATATAAAAACTGAATCAGGAATTGTTGATATAGGTGTAAGATATGAACTACCTGACGAAGTTATGAAAGATGTTAATAATTATATGTATGAAGGAAAATTTATTGGAAGACCTGGACCTTTTGGTGATAAAGTAAGAACATTTTGTCAAAATCCTAGTGGCTTTGTTGCTCCAGAAGTATATGATAATAATTTAACATTGGTAAATGGTCATTCTTATAAAGATAAAAAAAGCACAAATACAAATTTAGCACTTTTAGTTTCTCATCATTTCAATCATCCATTTAATAAGCCTATTGATTATGGTAGAAACGTTGCTAAAAACTTAAATGAACTTGGTAATGGAAATGTTGTAGTTCAAAGACTTGGTGATATATATCGTGGAAAACGTACTTGGCAAGAGGAGTTGGAGACAAATAGGGTTGTTCCTACATTAAAAGCTGCAGTTGCTGGAGATATTACTTTTGCTTTGGGATATAGAACAATGACAAATATTTTAGAATTCATTAGACATATGGATAAAGTTATTGAAGGCTTTGCAGACCCATCAAATCTATTATATGGACCAGAAATTAAATTTTATAGCAATAAAGTTGTAGTTGACAGAAATTTAGAAACAAGTATAGAAGGTCTTTATTCTATTGGAGATGGTGGAGGACTTACTCGTGGACTTATGATGGCATCTTGCTCAGGTGTATATTTAGCTAGAGTTTTAGCAAAAAAATTTAAATAAAAAAGCATAAAAAATCCTTAAATAAACAATTATTTAAGGATTTTGCTTTATTCTGCTTTTTTTGTTGTCTTTTTTGCAGTAGTAGTTTTCTTTGCTGTTGTTTTAGTTGTTGTTTTCTTTGATTTATCTTCTTTTTCTACTGATGTTTCTTTTTTCTCAACTTTTACTTCAGCTTTTTTAGTATCTGCCTTTTTGCTTGCGCCTTTATTTGTAAGTTTTTTCTCTATAGTTGATTTTTTTCTAGAGGCTGCGTTCTTAGAAATAACTCCTTTAGATGCAGCTTGGTCTATTGCTTTCTTAGCTAATCTTAATAATTCTTCTGATGTTTCTTCACCTTTTGCATTTGCTGCTTCAAATTTTTTAACAGCTGTTTTATATGCAGATTTAATCATATTATTATTTAAAGTTTTCTTTTCAGCAATTTTTACTCTCTTTATAGCTGACTTAATATTTGGCATTTTTTGCACCTCCTCTTAGTGTATTAATTGTAACATTAGCAATTATAACATATTTTTTTTAGTTGTGCAAGATTTTTATGTGATTTTATGTATTTTCTATCTAAATTTCTGTAAAAATTCAAAATTCTTATCGGAAGTTTAACAGTTAATTAAAGAAAAATTTTACAAAAGTATTGCAAATACTTTATTTTTTTGTCAAATTTTAAAA
>CANQYG010000146.1 GCA_947628015.1 uncultured Clostridia bacterium | reverse complement strand
CTTAAAAGCATTTCTTCCATATTAATAGGCTTTACCATATAGTCATCTGCACCTAATAAAAATCCCTGTTTCTTATCTTGTATATCACTTTTTGCTGTAACTATTAATATAGGTATTTTATATTTACTTGTTCTCAATTCTTTTATTAATTCAAATCCGTCCATTTCTGGCATCATTAAATCACTTACAATAAGGTCAATATAATTTTTATCCAACACATCTAGTGCTTCAACTCCATTTACTGCTTCATAAGTGTTATAATGTCCCCTTTTTAAATATGTTACTATCAATTTTCTTAAATTTTTGTCATCTTCTACTACTAAAATATTAAACACAATTTTTACCTCTTTTAAATTATTATATAAATAAAATATAGTTATTTTAACAAGCCAATATTAAACCCCGAGTTTAGCATACTCTAGTCTAAATAACAAGGCGTGAAAAATAACTATCTTTGACATTAAGTAATCTAAATTAGAAAATTATTAATTATTTTTTGTCTTGTCATCTTCAATATAAGCTTCTTGTTTATTTTCATCTGCTTTTTTAATGCTATCCATTATTATTATAAATTTAACGTCACCTTGTTCCTCATTATTTAGCATTGTGAAGTTTTTATATTCTTCTGACAATTCTTGTAATTTTTCTAATCTTGTCATTATATTATTTAAATCACCATTTATATAATTACAAATTTTTTCTATTCCTTCTTCATCAAATGTTGTCATACCTTCTGATAAAGTAGTTGCTCCTTGAGCTAATGTATTTGCTCCGTCTGTTAAACTTGTACTTGCTTCTGATAAGTTTTCAGCACCAACATCTAATTGATTTAATCCGTTTTTTAATTCTTTTGAACCACTACTTAATACTTTAGTTCCATCTGCAAGTTTTTCTGTTCCTTGATATAATACATTACTTCCATCTACTAATACTTGTGTTTTATTAGCAAACTCATCTACTCCTGCTTTTAATTCTGTTTCACCATTTAATAAACTTGTTGTTCCATTTATTAATTCGTCCATACCTGCTTGTAATTGTAATAATCCAGTTGTTAATTCGTCTAATTTCTTTACATCACTTGATGATAATATTTGATTTAATGCACTATTATTTGCAGTTAATACTTTTATTAAATTATTATTTCCATTTTTTTGTGCTGGAATTGTTGTATTTATTTGTTCATCTATACTTGCTATTTGACTATTTACAAGTTCTTTTATTACTGTTTTACTTTCTTCTGGTAAACTTTCTAAACTTGTTAATTGATTTTTTAATGTTTCTTTATTTGTTTTTAATTCATTAATTTTTGCATCTAATGTTTTATTAGCATTTTCTAAATTTGTAATTGCTGATTTATTTGTTTCTATTAATGTATTTATTTGACCTATTACACTTGCTGTAGAGCTAACTTGTGATGTTTCTACACCCATACTTCCTAATATTTGTTTTATACCAGCGTTTATTTTATTTTCACCATCTTGTAAAATTTTTGTTCCACCTTGTAATTGTACTATACCAGCACTTACATTTTGTAAATTTGTCTTTACACTTAAAGCACCATCACTTATTTGTTTTGCACCTGCTTGTAAAATGCTACTATTCTCATTTATACTCTTAATTCCATCATCAATTTTACTATAATTTTGATTTGCTGATTTAACACCACTTGATACTTGTTTCATTGCAGCATCAAATTCTTTTGATTTTTCACTATAAGTATTTGCTCCTTGCTCTAAAGTATCTGCTCCTTCTACTAATTGTTTACTTGAACTTTGTAATGTATTTATTTGACTATATATTTCATCAATTTTATCAAATACTTCTAAATCACTTTCTTCTAATATTTTAGGAGTCACATAAGTTACTATATTACTTAATTTAAAATCTGTTGAGTCCATTGTTATTTCTACTTTGTTTGGAATATCTATTTTGCTTTTTGAAATATTTAAGCTTTCTTGCATACCCGGCATACTCATACCTATAACAACTGTTTTATTTCCATTGTCTATTAATTTTCCATTTGTTATTTCAATATTTTTATGTGTATTATTATCTAAAATTGTACCACATACTACTACAAATGGTGTATATAATTTTTCATTTTTTCCATTAATTTTTACAATATGTTCATCTTTATTAACATATTCTATTGTTATTTTTACTTTTCCACTTTTTCCTGCTAAATCTTCAGCTGAGATTTCTTCTCCATCTAATTCATATTTTACTTTACACTCTATTGGTAGCTCTTTTTGTGTTTCTCCTTGATAATATATATCACTTCCATTTGCGCTCCATACTAGCTCATTTTCATTTTGTGTAAATGTTTCGTCTCCATTTACATTTTTTATATTTAATAAATCAGAAATGTCATTTATTAATTCTTGTTGACTGTCATTTTTTATATGATCACTTACAATTGTACTATAATTACTTCCATCTGCACTTATTTTAGAATAAACTGTTTCATCTTTAGTATAGGCAAATACTGGTACTGTATATGTTACTAATGTACCTAATATTGCAACTGAAGTTATTTTTGAAATTATATTTTTATTCATTTTAATTAAATCCTTTCTATTTATTTTTTACTTTCATACCTATTGTTGTCTTACAAATTAGTTTATCAAAAATCATTAAGAACGATGGCAATATAGCTATAACACAAATCATACTAACAATCGCTCCTCTTGACATTAGAGTACATAAAGAACCTATCATTTCTATTTTTGAATATATACCTACACCAAATGTTGCACCAAAGAAACATAATCCACTTATTGCAATAGAACCTATAGATGTTCCTAAAGCTTCTGTAATTGCTTTCTTTTTGTCTTTTCCAGATTTTCTTCCATTTATATATTTATTAGTAATTAATATTGCATAATCAATTGTAGCTCCTAATTGTATTGTTCCTATTACAATTGATGCAATAAATGGAAGTATAGTACCTGTATAGTAAGGTATGCCCATATTAATAAATATAGCAAGCTCTATTACAGCTATTAATATAATAGGTAATG
>CANQYG010000145.1 GCA_947628015.1 uncultured Clostridia bacterium | reverse complement strand
AGAGATTCTAAATACTTAAACTGGGGAATCCAGATTTGTATCTAAAACCTCTGAAATGGTGAGCCATAGAGGATTTGGGCCTCCGACCGTCAAATTAAGAGAAGCACGAGGGGAATTATATTACGAATTAAAAAATATATGGAAAGGAATAGCAATATAGAGTATTGAAATAAGAAACAAAATATGATATAAAAAAAATAGCCTTAATAAAGGCTTATTAAAAGAACTCAAAAAAAGTAAAAAATCTGAAAAAATATAAAAAATTAAATTGGAATCAAAAATTCAATAAAATAAATACTTTAAAAATTTCTATCAAAAGTTCCCCTACCAAAAGTTTATGCTATCCTAATATAGCCTTAAATTTGCTTTTTTATGTAAAGTATGGTATAATGTCTAGTAAGTTATGGCACTTTTGGCTAAAAAAAGTAGCTAACTAAATCAGTTAACTACAGTAGCTTAAAGTGCTTTTTTATTCTTGTAAAAAAGTGGTATAACTTTATTGTACCTAATTTCGGACTGTAGGGGAAAGTATTCAAACAACTTTCTCCTTTTTGCTTCTAAATTTATTGCAAGTCTATAAATTTTTAAGATACATTTACTAATTTTTAATAAATATATAGTTTTTTGGCATAGTGCCCCTACCCCATGAAATAAGCTTTATGGAGCTATCTATAATATATTAAAATTTAATGGCTGAGTCGATATGGACTGCCATATGAAAACCTATATTCAATAGATTTGCAACCACATGCTGGGCATACAATTTCTTTTACTTTTCGTTTTATAGCAATTGAAAAATCACTATTTACTCGTGTTCCAATTAATATTCTACATAACGAAATAATCGCTTTCTTACCACGATTAGACAATAATCCATAATGTCTAATTTTTGTAAAACGAATCGGAAGTACATGCATTAGAAATCTTCTAATAAATTCCTCTGCAGAAATAATCATTAACTTTATTTTTTCATTGTCTTTATAATCTTTATATTCAAATGTAACTTTGCCGTTTGAAATATCTTTTATTCTTTCATTAGATATTGCTACTCTAAATGAATACCTTCCAATATACTCAATAACATTCTCTGTTTTTCCCTTTGGTGGTTCTATGTAAGTTATCCATGTTCTTTTATATAATTGTTCTAAAAATTTATTGAAATTTACTGTGTTTTTCAAATACTCTTTATCTTTTGGAAATTTTAATTCTGATTCTTTTAACATTGCTAGAAATTTGCCTCTAAATAGAGATGATAAAACTTGAACTTTAAATAAATATTCTTTTTTTCCTTCAATCCACTTATTGTTTGAAATTCCTCCACCTGTAACTATTGAGTGAATGTGGGGGTGGAAATCTAAAGTCTGTCCCCAAGTGTGTAAAACTGATGTTATTCCAACTTTTGCTCCTAACCATTTGGTATCTTTTGCAAGCTGTATTATTGATTCAGATGTTGCTTTAAACAATATCTCATAACATTCTTTTTGATTATATAAAACTATCTCATTTAATTCTGCTGGAATTGTTGTAACAATATGAAAATATGGGCAATCCAACATATATGAACTTTCCTTTGCAATCCATTTTTCCCTTGCATAACTCTGACAATTTGGGCAGTGCCTATTTCTACAACTATTTAAATAACTATGTGTTTCTCCACATTCTTTACAAGTAATTGTATGTATTCCAAGCATACCGTGTTTTACATTTGATTATTGAATTATAAACTTTCCATTGCTCTTTTGAAAGTTTATGTCTTTTTATATAATCTGGACCATATTCTCTAAAGATATCTTGTATACTATATTTCATCATAATTCACACCTTTTAGATTATTAAAATTCCTTCCCATGTGAATATAGATGCTTGTCGTACTTAAAGCTGAATGACCCATCATTGATTTTAAGATAAATGGATCTCCTCCTGCTTTAATAAAATTGCTTGCAAATGAATGTCTAAGACTATGAAAGGTCATATTTTCTGGTAATTCATACTTATGTTTCAGGGCTGTAAAATAATTGCTAATGGTTTTACTGCTTACATGTTCAGCACATTGATTTCCTTCAAATAAGTATCCCGTTTTACATCTTGCTGGATAATAATAAGTTGTTTTATAAAATTGCCTTAAATATTCTATTGTAACATTGGTTAAGACGGTAAATCTTTCTTTTTTTCTTTTACCAAAAACTCTTAATTGATTTTTATTGGAATCGATATATTCAATTTTTAAGTTTGCAATTTCTTCTACTCTTAAACCAGAAGTATAAGCAAGCAATAACCAACATTTGTGTTTGATATTTGGCTCATTGTTAAAAATTTTATTAAATGTTTCTTTATCTATTACTGTTGGAATTCTTTTGATAACTTTGGCACGTGGTAATAATTTATTATTAAATTCTTTTCTAAAATTTATAGTGTAAAAATATTTAATTGCACAAATATTCATATTGTATGTATGTGTGCTGCATTTTTTGTTCAAGTAATTGTTTCTTATATATTCTACAATATCATTTTCATTAAGCTTCGATAAATCTTTATTCTCAAAATATTTTAAAAACCTATTGATTGCACATACATAATTGTCAATTGTTTTTTCGCTTCGACCTCCCATCCTTAAAGTGTCAATAACTTTTTGAATTTGATTTTTTCTTTCAATTGGCATAAATCTTAAAAACTTTGTAAAATTCATATAAATCCTTCTTTCTGCCAAACTAAACCAAGAAAAAATTCACAAATGCTTTTAATTTTTAATAAAATGTGTTATTATTAAATAAAAGCATATGAATGTGCTAAATTGGTTTGTTTGGTGACTATCATTTTAACACATTTTATATGCTTTTTCTATATTTTAAAGAAAAATAATTAACATAACTTTGACTTTTCGGTAGAAATTTGGTACAATATTATTAGGTTGAGTATATTCTCTTCGAAACTACAAAAATTCGGAGGGAAACCTCCGATTTAATTAAAAGGAGGTTGCAACTTATGACAGATTGCATTATGATTAGCGATTGCTATGTGGTACTACACCAGGACGGATTTTCTTTAATACCAATTCATGAAGTAAAAGACTCTAATC
>CANQYG010000144.1 GCA_947628015.1 uncultured Clostridia bacterium | reverse complement strand
CATTTGCAAAACTCCTCTTGTTTGCATTCTAATTATATCTTTTGCTTCTTCTTCAAGTGGAAGAAAATTAGTAAACTTAAGTAAATTTTCACACATATAAATGGCAGCTTCATGATGAGGAATCATACATCTAATAAAATTGATAGTAACGCTATTTCCTAAAGAAGGATTAAGCATTTTATTAGACATATTTAGTAAAATTTCATCAAACTCATCAAGATAATTTTTTGCTGATATATTTAATCTATAATCCATAAAACTTTTATATAAATAGCTCCTTCCTAAATATATTTTATTAAAAAAATATTTTTTAGTTACATATAAAAAATAAATTTAACAATATCAAAAACGAGTATAAAAACATAATATAGATTAAGATAATTTTACATTGGAGGTTAAAATGCAAACAGACATTGTAGAAAGAAATAAAGCATCCAAAAATGTCGTATTAGAAGTAAAAAATATTTGTAAAACATATCAAGCAAAAAATGGAGAAATTGAAGCATTAAAAAATATTAATTTTAATGTCAAAGAAGGAGAATACATTAGCATAATTGGACCGAGTGGATGCGGCAAATCAACACTTTTATCAATTATTTCAGGACTAGAAGAAAAAACAAATGGAGAAATTGAAGTCAAACGGAAAAATAGGATATATGCTTCAAAAAGATAATTTATTGGAATGGAGAACTATTTATAAGAACGTATTATTAGGATTAGAAATACAAAAATCTAACACAGAAGAAAATAAAAAATATGTTTTAAATCTACTAAAAAAATATGGACTTTATGAATTTAAAGATAAGTATCCAATGCAGTTATCTGGAGGAATGAGACAAAGAGTTGCACTTATTAGAACATTAGCAATACGTCCAAAAATATTACTCCTAGATGAGGCTTTTTCAGCATTAGATGCACAAACAAGATTAATGGTAACAGAGGATATTTACAAAATATTGAAACAAGAAAATATAACAGCTTTAATGGTTACACATGATATTTCAGAAGGTATAATTCAAAATAGACGGTATGAAAAATACTAAAAAAATCAATTATAAAATATTCTTGAAAATATACCAATAAAAATCTTGAAAAAATACCAACAAAATACTTGAAATTTGTTCAATAAAATGTTACAATAAATAAAAAAGTATATAGGAGTGATAGTATGTCGCTAACAAAGAATGGATATAAAAAGAGAATTATAGATGAGAAAATAGAAAAAAACTTAAAAATATTTGGAGCAATAAGCATAGAAGGTCCAAAATGGTGTGGTAAAACTTGGACATCTTTAAATCATGCTAACTCAGTTGTATATCTTAATAATGTTAGTAACAATTTCAATGAAAGAAGTTTAGCGCAAATGAATGTTGACCTAATATTAAATAAAGAATATCCAGAATTAATAGATGAATGGCAAGAAGTACCTGCAATCTGGGATGGAATCCGATTTAAATGTGATGAAGATAATATAAGGGGAAAATATATATTAACAGGTTCAGCAACACCAGTTACAAAAGATATACATCATTCAGGAGCAGGAAGAATTGCAAGAATGAAAATGTATACAATGTCTTTATATGAATCAGGGGATTCAAGTGGAGAAATATCTTTACAAGATTTGTTTAAAAATAATGTTAAAGATAAATTAACAGGAAAGACTGACTTGAAAAAATTGATTTACTATATTATAAGAGGTGGTTGGCCACAAAGTATAGGAATGAAAGAAGATGAATGTCTAGAATTAACACAAAATTATATTAATGATGTACTAAACTTTGATATTTCTAGTATAGACGGTGTAACAAGAGATATAAATAAAATGAGAATGATACTAAGAGAATTAGCCAGAAATGAAAGTACAATTGTAAATAATAATACAATAATCAAAGATGTGAATGAAGAAAATGATGTAGCAAGTAAAAATACCGTTTTAGAATATATTGATGTTTTAGAAAAATTACACTTAATAGAAAATCAAATAGCATTTAGTATAAATCTACGTTCAAGTAGTAGGGTGGGAAAATCAGCTAAAAGACATTTTACTGATCCATCTTTAGTGTGTGGAATTTTAGGATTAACTACAGAAAGTTTAATAAATGATGTAAATTTTTTGGGATTTTTATTTGAGGCACTTTGTGAAAGAGATTTAAGAATTTACATTGAAAGTTATAATGGTAATTTATATCATTTTAGAGATAATACAACAGGTCTAGAAATTGATTCAATAGTAGAAATGCCAAATGGAGATTACGGAGCAATTGAAATAAAATTAGGAACTGATAAAATAGAAGAAGCAGCACATAACTTATTAAAATTTAATAAGCAAGCCATAAAGAAACCAAAATTTTTATGCATAATTAGTGGTTTAAATGAAGCTATTATAAAAAGACCAGATGGAATATATGTAATACCTGTAACAGCTCTTAAGAATTAATAAAAATGTTTCTAACCTTTTTGGTTCAGTTCATTTTTTACTTTTTGAAATTCTATAATAACCATTAATAAAAGTCAATTAAAAATGTATTGCTTGTAAAGGAATAGTTTATATAATATAACACCTAAAAAACGCATAAACTTGTTGCCAAATATATAAATGAATAAATTTATAAGCATTTTTTTTAAACTCCTTAATATACTGTAATTTAGGAGGCACAAATGGAACAAGAATTTAAAATTAATATTTTCTATAGTGATGAAGGAGAAGAGATAGAAGATATTTTATCTCAATATATAATAAATTTATTAAAAGAAAAAATAAAAGAAAATTGAATTTATAATAGGAGTAAATTATAAATTCAAATTTTTATTTAAGGAGATAAAATGTATAACGTTGCATTATATATTAGATTATCTAAAGAGGACGTTGATAGAGGATATGATGAAAGTGAAAGTATTACTAATCAAAGAGCATTGTTATCAGATTATGTAGATAAATTAGGAGACCAGTATAAGTTAATAGATATATACATAGATCAAGGTTATACAGGAACTAATTTTAATAGACCAAGTTTTATAAGAATGATGCAAGACATAAACCTAAAAAAGATAAATACTGTAATAACTAAAGACTTATCTCGTTTAGG
>CANQYG010000143.1 GCA_947628015.1 uncultured Clostridia bacterium | reverse complement strand
TATTACTATGTTTTATATCACACCTGCAAATAATAGTGCTAAAACAACTATTCCAAGCGCTATTCTATAATATCCAAATACTTTAAAATCATGTTTCTTAATATAATTCATTAAAAACTTAATTATTAACATTGAAACAGCTAAAGAAACTATTGTTCCAACTAGTAAAACTGCCAATTCTTCTCCTGTAAATCCAAGTCCAAACTTTAATAATTTAAGTAGACTTGCTCCAACCATTGCTGGAATTGCTAGGTAAAATGTATATTCAGCTGAAACTGTTCTTGAAATACCTATTAAAAGAGCCCCTATTATTGTTGCTCCAGAACGAGATGTTCCTGGAAAAATCGCTGCAATCAATTGAAACATTCCTATAATAATTGCATCTTTATATGTTAATTTGCTTATATCATTTACTCTTGAATCTTTCTTTTTTAGTGATTCAATTACTATAAATGCAATTCCAACTAAAATAAGCATTATAGATATACAAATAGGATTGTAAAAATGCTCTTCTGCATATTCGTCAATTCCTAATAAAACAATTATCACAGCTGGAATACAACCAACTATTATTTTTCCCCATAACTTAAGAATATCTTTGTCAAGTTTTAGTCCTTTATCACCATGCTTAGAATCTTTTTTCTTAATAGGCCATATATTTTTAAAATATAATATTACTACTGCTAAAATTGCTCCTAATTGTATTACTACTTCGAACATATCCCAAAAGCCTTCTGAAAGCCCTTGAAATTTAATAAAGGTTTCTGCTAATATTAAATGACCTGTACTGCTTATTGGTAGCCACTCTGTAATACCTTCTATTATTCCAAATATGATTGACTTTAGAATGTTTAACATACTGTTACTCCTTTTACAATAAATTTACATTTAATATTTATTATTTATTTATTCCATTTATTATTTTTTATAGAAATTATTTTAACATTAATAATATTTATTTACAATCCTTTTTTTATTATTATAAAAAATCTTATAATCAGCTTATTTTTAGCTTTTTATAAAATTTTTATTTTTTCTTCAATTTTAATCACTTTAGTTAATCTTTCACTAACTTAAACTGTGAATCACCATTTACATTTTCTTCTATTATACTATATCCAGCTAATTCAAGGTTAATTTCTATCAAAGGTCGAAGGTTAGCATATCTTGTGAAACTCTCACCGTCTGCTGTTAAATGTCCCATCGCCTATAACACAATCATTATTATTTACAAACATAAACCCAAAACTACACCTTTCATTTCTAAAATACACCATTCGCGTTGCGAGAAAACTCGATGTCCAACTACCACCAGGGAAAGTCAAATCATAATAATTTGCATTATCGAATTCGTCTATTTGGTATATATGAGCATAATATGATTGTTTAAATTCAGTTTTAGCTGTTGTATTACCAGTTCCCGACACCATCTCGTCTATGAATTCTTCTTCCCATGGAGTTTCACAACTTGGGTTGCCACTTCCCATTTTCGTTTCTGTATCATATTCATAATTCCACTCCATATCATGTTCTTCCCACATTGCAGGAGATTCGAAATTTTCTTCGTATTTCTTTGTTTCTCCAAAATGAGTAATGTCATCCCAAGAACTTCCTTCTTCAGGTTCTTTCCAATAACCTGATCTATGACTATATTTTGTATAATCATAATTACTTACTTTCTCTATATCACTTCTTCTTAAATTTCTTACTGTTACTCCTTCATCTTCACTTGCAAAACATTTCCTACAAACTTCATTCATTACCCATACTCCATTATTATATCCTGCTACTCCTCTTAATGCTAATTTTTGCGTTGTTGGTCTATCTAGTATTATTCTTAATATTTTTCCATCATAATCCCATATCCTCCAGTTTAGTTCTCCTTCTTCTGTTGTTGTGAATGTTTGACTTCCTTTTTCATCTATACTTTCAATTTTATTTCCACTTGAATCTTTTTCATCTATTTCTACTCCTGAAATTTCTTTTGATATTTCACATGTTCCCTCTTTTGGTGTATATCCTGTTATATATGCTCCTACATATTCGCTATTCATTTCTTTTCCTATTTCACTTATTAATTTTGCCTCATCTTCTTGTGCTTTTTTATACTTGTCTGCTGCATCTCTTGCTTTGCTAAATATTCCATCTCCTGACATTGCCATATTTAATGTTACTCCTGCTAGTATTAGCAATATTATTATTGTCACTACTAGCGCTATCAAAGTTATACCTTTTTCTTTTAATTTTTGCTTTTTCTTATTTTTTAATTGTAAATCAATCTTTTCTTTTTCTTGTATTTCCTTACATTTCATTCGTTTAAAACCTCCATTTTTACATTATGTTATTTTTATTAAGGTAAAAACTTAATAAAAATTAAAAAAATCTTATAATTAGCTTATACAAAGCTTTTTATAAGATTTTTTGTTTTCATTTTTTATAAATTTGTTAAATACTTTTATTTTTATATTTCTTGATTTTTTCCCACTGTTATGCTATATTTTTAACATAATAATTTTTATTAAGTTTTTACATTAATTAAATTTTTCTTTCTTCCTTAATCATTATTTTTATTATTTTTCCATTTTCATTATATTCTGCTTCTACTTTATAAGTATATTCATTACTTATTTTATTTTGAATAGACACCTCATCTAATAATTCTCCATTAAAATAACATTTTATTTCTTCTCTTTCTTCTATCTCTTCTGTTTGATTACGAGAGCTATAATATACTATATTTGAAGTTCTTACCATTGTTATTAACGATTTTACTTCTACTGCTCTCTTATTTTCTCCTAAATATTGATCAAATGTTTTTGGATAATAATCATATACTAAATCAACTTCTTGATTAGAATGTGAATTATTATTTATTTTTTTTATAATAACATTTACTATAAATATAATTATCATTAAAATTACTATCAATAAAAAGATTTTAATACCCTTTTTCATACTAAATTTCATTTCTCCTTCTTTTTTACTTTTTATTTGATTTTAGCATTAATTAAGTTTATCTGCAACACCATCTAACCAAAATCTCAATTTTCATCAATAAAAAATTTTTTAAAGCACCTAAAAAAGTGATG
>CANQYG010000142.1 GCA_947628015.1 uncultured Clostridia bacterium | reverse complement strand
TGCGACTCTAATAAAATTTGTGGTTGCGGGGGTAAGACTCGAACTTACGACCTTCGGGTTATGAGTGCGTTAAGTGAAATATTTTAAAATATCTTAAATTGATTTAAACTATTATAAAATAAAGCACTTCATGGCTATTTTTCACATAACTTTTTTTATTTTTTTATAAACTATTATAACTTCCGTCACTTTTTCGTCACCTAAATTTGTAACATTAATTTGCAGACTTTTAATAGGTTTTACATTAAATATTAATTTGTCTGATGATATAAAATAAAAACCCCTATTTCTAGGGATTTTAAAAATTATTGCGTAGTAGTGTATATCTCCGCACTTTTCAAAAAAATATATATGATTTTTAAAGTTTTTTATTCATATAGAGTATTTTTTATTATAATATTTTATTATATACATTTTTTTAATTATATGTTTTTTGTTTGTATCTATTTATACTTTATAATTCATAAATTTATGAAATCAATTTCAGTCTGCATCAATTAAGTCGACCTCTGTTAATCTAAATGTTGCTAACATATGAACTCCTAAATCTTGAATTAATGAATATTTTTTTCTTGGCTCTACTATTCCAGAAATAGGATTTGCCCATCCTCCTAAATATATGGTAACTTTTACAGGTCTATTAATTATAAACTTAGCATTTTCACCATGCTGCCCTTTCCATAATATATTTCCTTCTTCGTCTTCTACTCTAGCATCTCTTGAAGAAAATAATCCTACCCATCCTTGTACAATATTATTAGGCATTTTTATCCTAACTTCCCCTTCTTTTGATATTTCTAATAAAGGACAACCACAATTTGGACAAGATGATGCCCTATCTGATATTTCTTTTCCACATTCTTTACATTTTATTAATGCCATTTTTTATCTCCTTTTATTTATTTTTTATATCTTCAAGTAATTGTATGATTTCGCCTAAAGCATATATGAAAATTCCTGAAATGATACTAGTAATAATATAAATTGCTCCTAATTCCTCTTCATATTCTCCAATTCGTGAAAACCCAATACATAAACCTATTATTAATCCAATAATTGCTATTGACTTAATTAGTATTGCTACTCTATTATCTTCTCTATTCGCATAATTTTCACTTGTATCTTCCTCAGAGTTATCTTCTTGATTCAAATCATAACATTTTTTACAAAGACCATTATATTTTTTATATTCTTCTTCCGTAATATTACGACAACACTCTTTGCATTGACTTGCTTGAATCTTTGCTGTCTCTAATTCTTCTTTACTATTCATATTTTTCTCCTTTATAAAATGATTTTATATTTTATTATAAATTCATTTTAATGGCTTTTCTTTATATTGCTCTATCCAATATTCATAATATGGATTTTCCCATGTTGAACCATCATAATATTCTACTTTTTCTACACAAGCAAGAGCAGACTCTATTTTTTCATTTTCATAAGTTATATTGCAATAATTTTCTTGACCATATGTTTTACCTGGTTGTATATTTGCTCCATCAAATTTGCATGATGATACATAATCGTTGTATTCTATTTTCAAAGGATATCCATTTTTATCATAAGCTAATACTCCAACAATACAATTTTTAACCACCTTTTTAGTATTATTCTTTACAATTACTTGTACACCAGAGATAGTATCTGAATACCATTCTTTAAATTTTTTAGCTGATTCTACAGTTATTTCTTGCTCACTCATATATTTTTTTATTTCTTGTTCTTTGGCTTTATCTTCTATTTCGTCAATCTTTTGTTGAATGTTATCATCAGAATCTATTAATAATAAATCATTTAACTTTTGTTTCGCTGTGATATAATCCTCTTTACTAATTAATTCATCTACTTGTAAAAGAATATCTTTTTTTATACCTTCTTTATTATTATTTATATATTTTTGTGCTTCTTTATAATTGTCTTTGTCTAATTCAATTACTTTAGAGTAACTTACTATCGCATTTACAATATTCCCATTTTTTTCATACTCTTGTGCTTTTAAAAATTCATCTTTAGAATTTTTTATTTTTTCTAAATTTTCTTTTGCTTTTTCTATTAAAGTGATTAATATATCTGCATTTTTATAATTGTTAATTTCTTCTAATGTTCTCTCATAATCTTTAGCATTTTGGACATATTCATCTAGAATCAAATTTAACTTTTGTTCAAATATTTTATTTACTTCTTTTTTCTCTTCATAATTTTCAATTGAAATATAGATATCATGTAATGCAGTCATATTATTATTTTCTAAATTTGATTTAAATTTGTTTATCATGCTGTTAGAATAATTTAATATAACTCCACAAATCAATACAACTAAAATTATTATAAAAATTACTATTGCTATTACAATTTTTTTTATATTTTTATTTTCCTTCATATTCTTTCTCCTATATTTTATTTAAAATATTAGTATAATTTACATTGTCATATTTTGTAGCATCTTCCCAAATTTTTCTAATTTTATTTGTTATAGTTTCAAATAATGTTGTATAAAAATCTTTTCCAAAATTAAGAGTAAGTGTATCATTGCTTTGTTCTATATTACTATCTTCTAAATCAGCTATATCTTCCTTTTCATATGTCATACTCGTTATAGTTCCATTACTTGTTACAATAATTCTTCTTTTATTTAAATTATTTGTTTGAGAATTAATATCTACATCAAGAAGAAAAATCATTTCTCCATCTTCAGTTATATACTTTCTAACTTCGTAAATATTACTTATTAATTCTTTTAAAGATGTTGGTTCAGATGGAGCTATTGTAAAGTTTATTGTATTGGCATCTTCTTCAGACTCTTCATTTGTTATTTTTGGATTTCTAAGTGCATAATCAATATCTTGTAATACAGATAATATTTCTTTTTCTGAATCATTTAATGTTATTTCATCTAATATAGAAGCCGTATATTCTCCAGAATATTTATTATGAGTAATAAATATTGTTAGAAATATAACTATAGCTATAATAATAATTCCTATTATTATAAATATTTTTTTCACTTTCATTTAAATTTCCCCTTTCACTAATATAATTTACTACAGTTTTATTTATATTATCACAGTTATAGTTTTATTGCAACAGTTTTAGATTATTTTC
>CANQYG010000141.1 GCA_947628015.1 uncultured Clostridia bacterium | reverse complement strand
AGATTTATATAATCAGGATTTATTAAATATTGATTGTATTAATGAATATTTAAAATAAAAGGGATCTATATGATCCTTTTTATCTTTTCTTCTATTTCTTGTAAATTGTAATAATTTTGTTTTGGTACTCTTATTAAGATTATTCCTATTTGATTTAATAGTTCGTTTACGAATATATCTCTTTCCTGTCTATTTTCTTTTAAATGTGTTTCGTCATCTAATTCAATGCAAAATTTTATTTTTCCGTTATTATCTGTTATAACATAATCAATAGATTTACTTTTTATTTTATTAAAATCTTTTATGTTATTACTTTTAATTAATGCATATAAAGAAACTTGTGTAAATATAATTAAATTGTATTTATTGGTTATAGATTTTAATAATTTATAAAATTTTAGTTCTTCTGAAGTCATTATATATTCTTTTTTAGTGTATAGGGTAGAATAGTCAATATTATTTATATTATTTTGTTTTTCTTCATTTGATTTTTTGTTTATTATTCTTTCTAAAATTAAAATTATTATTACAAATATTAATATATATACCATTTTTACTCCTTTTATTTTTATATTTGACAATGTTTACATAATATTATATAATATATATTAAATTTCGTCAAGGAAGGGGGTATAGTATGAAACATCAATTTACTGTTCAGGTGCAAATTCGTAATGCTAAGAGTTATCATATTAATTCATTTGATTATTTAGATGTTGCTTTAAATTTTTTGGAAGAATATATAAAAAAAGATAAACATTATAGACGACCTTATTATGTGTATAATGAATTTTATAATAATGTTTTTCCAGAAGAAATGGCTGTTTCAAGATATAAAGTACTTGTAAGGGAAGTTGGCGAATGGTATGACTTTCATAATTTAAGTAATTTTATTGAAAAAAATCTTGACAAGGAAATTTTAATGTAGTATAAGTAGGGTATAACTAATTATAAGTAAAATATATTAACACAAAGTTGCGTAAAATGATAGTTTCGCGCAGGTAGAAAAAGGGATAAAACCACATATACTTAAATTATTGCTATTTCTTGCTATCAGCCACTTTCGGCTAATTCTATTTGTATATTTAAATAACAAATTATATTACTTTAATATTAAAATGTCTTATATTTGATTCTGGAGCTTCGTTTTTTTTAGCTTATTATAAGTTTTTCTTAATATTATATATAGTTTCATTTTTTATATCTTAAATTTTAATTTTTTATATTTGTATTTTAAAAATTTTATTAAAAATCTGTAAATACTTATATTTCAGTATTTTCTCTTAAATTTATAGACAACAAACTATATGTCTTTTTCATAAAAATGGCTTAAAATCGATTCTCGTGCGTCACTTTTTTGTCCATTTTCAGTATTTTTCAAAAAACATTGATTTTACAATATTTTAGTAAATCTACATTATATAAATAATAATTTTTAAATATTCAAAATAAAACTTTATTAGTTAAATTAAAAAATGTCTTAAAATTGATTTTGAAACATTATAAAATGAAATTATTTTATAATGTTATAATTTCATAAAATATTTAGAAAAATTATATTTAAATTTGTAAAAAATTTTGATTTTAACAAATGTTCGATTTTGAGATTTGATATTTGTAACAATATAAAATTTTTATTTTCAGAATCTTAATTTTATTTTTTAGTTTTATAAAAATTTTTTAGAAATTTTTTTATATGAGATTAAGCCTTAGTTTTGAAATTTTATTAATTTTATTTAATTCAAGATATGTATTTTTTTAACTGTTTCTCTCTCCTACTCTGTATTTTTATCAAAAATACTTTTTCTATTGTATTTTTTAGTTAGTATTTTTTTGTAATAATTTTATTTTGTAGTATATATCATACCAAGAATATGCTCTATATATATTAGTTCCTGTACATTTTTCGTTATATCTAGCATTAAAACATATAACCGGTAACTTCGTCGATATGCTTATAATATTTTTAGGCTTATCTTCTATCATAATATCAATATTGTTTTCTATACAAACATCTAATTTGTCAGACATAGAAAAAATTAACTTATCATATTTAACTTCGTATTTTTTTAACCAATTTGTTACTATGGTTTGCATTTGTTTTTCATTAATATTTTCTGCATAAGACAAGTCACTACATCGGTTTGTTATAATATATATTTCATTATTTTCGTCTTTTATTTTTTTGATAACTTCAGATGCAAACTTTCTAGGTGGTTCTTTTATATATTCATGTATTGCTTTGTTCCATAAAAAATCATCTTCTTCATTAGTTCCTTCAAAAATTTGTTCAGAACCATATCCTTCTGGATTTTTAATATGCTTATTATAACTTTCAAAATAATATTTACTAAGATAATCTAATTCCCATTGTTCAAAATCTGTTAAAACTCCATCTATATCTATTCCTATTCTCACTTTTATACTCCTTTGTTATCTTTCTAAAAGTATATTAGCATAAAAAATTCATATTTTCAACAAATTCAAAAAGATATGTATAAAGTAAATATAGTCAATACTTAATAAAAAAAGTCAATTGCAAAAAAATCCATTTTGTGTTATAATATATTTATATTAAAGTAGTTTTTTATTTACCAACCAAAAATTAATATTTTAGGAGGACACACTATTATGGATACCAAAAGATTCGAAAACTACCAGCAACGGATTTTAAATGCTATAAACACCCCAAACAAGCAAAGCAATGATCCTTTTACAAAGTTATCTAATATTTTAGATAATCTCAAAATTTTTGTAGAAGGAAAAGACTTTTCACAGAAAGCTTACAGACAGGAGTTAAATAGACAATTTGCATCTATTGATTCTTCTGATGAAACTGCACAACATTTCAAAAAACAATTAAATACATCTTGTTCAAGCAAAAGTGAAACATTGCAAACAATTTCTAAATTATATAATTTAGTAAAGCCATTTTCTCAGCAAGTTGCCTCCTGGTCATCGGTTGCAAATATTGCTAAAGAATGTATGGCAGAAATTCAAGAAAGCATTTATAATTCAAAGTAAAATTATAGGCCTATACGTAATTCGGTAGGCCTATTTGCTTTTATATTTTTTTATTATACATTTATTTGCATTTTTCTTTTTAAAATTTTTATATTGACTAATATTCTTATTTTTAAGCGTTATAATATAATAATTGTATAACTAAATATCTTATATTATAGTTTCTTTAATATTTTTATCTAATTGTGTGAGAAATTTTCCAATATGAAATCCATCTACAAATCCATGATGAACGCATATCATCAAATTCACATAGTATTTTCCGTTTATATTTTCATATTTATC
>CANQYG010000140.1 GCA_947628015.1 uncultured Clostridia bacterium | reverse complement strand
CGGTATATAAGTATATGTTATATCACAAAGGAGAAGATTTTTATGTACGTAGAATGCTTTAAAAATAACGGTATTGATTATCTTAGATTAGTTCAAAGTAACAGAGTAGAAAATTCTAGAGGTATAAAAACAGCTAGAAAAAATGTTATATTTAATATTGGTCCACTTTCAAAATTTGATGACGGAAAACCAGATTATATTGAAAGATTAAAAACGTCTTTTAAAGCAGGTAATCCAATTATTAAATCTTTAGAACAATATTGTGAAAATAGTGGTTTTCCAATCACTCATAAATTCTCTATTACAGAAGGTAGTCCAGATTGTTTTGGAAATCCCAAAATTTTTTCCAATGTTTTATTAGAAAGAATTTTAGAAGAACTTGGATTAAGAGATTTTTTTTCATCTTATAAAGGTTTTACAAAAATACAATATGATGTTTATGGATTTGCAAAACTTCTTATATTCGGTAGAGTTTTAAATCCATCTTCAAAAATTTCCACAGTAAAACAAAATAACGATTATTTTGAACCAATATTAGACAATTACAATTCTGATAATGTTTATGATACACTCGACTTTATTTATAATAATAAAAATAAAATTATTAGAAGAATAAATACAAATTTAGTAAAAAAGGCAAACCGTTCACCAAAAATAATTTATTATGATGTAACCAATTTTTATTTTGAAATTGAAGATGCAGATGAAGACATATTAGATGAGAATGGTAACCCAATAAAAGAAGGGCTAAGAAAAAACGGAGTTAGCAAAGAAGAAAGAAAATTACCAATAGTTCAAATGGGATTATTTATGGATGATAATGGTATACCAATTTCAATTGAAGCCTTTCCACGGAAACACATTAGATCATCAAACTTTAAGACCAGCTTTAAAAAATAATATAAATGATTTAGAATTTTCAAGATTTATACTTATATCAGATAGAGGAATATTTCAATATAGAAATTTATTAAGTTTGTTACAAGCAGGAAATGGATACATAGTAGCAAAAAGTTTATTAAAAAGTACTCAAAAAGAACGAGATTGGACATATGATGATACAGATTATATTAAGGTTAGTGATGAGTTTAAGTATAAATCAAGAATAGTAAAAAGGACAATCGAAGATGAAGAAAAAGTGAAACATGACATAGAGGAAAAGGTTGTTGTTTATTGGAGTAAAAAGTTTCAAAAAAGAGCAGAAAAAGAAAATAAATCATTTTTAGATTTTATAAAAAAATTGCAAGAATCACCAGAAAATTTTAGGATAACAGCTTTGCAAAATAAAAGTATACGAAAATTTTTAAAGAAAGAGTATATAAATAAAAATACAGGAGAAATATTAAATTCATCAGAAATAAAACCGATGTTAGATATGGAAAAAATAAAAGCATATAAAGAAAGCTTAGGATATTATCAAATAGTAACATCAGAGTTAACAATGCAAGAAAAAGAAATTATAGATAAATATCATGGATTAACACAAATAGAAGAACAGTTTAGAACAATGAAAAGTACATTAGAAACAAGACCAATATATGTAAGAACAGCCGAACATATAGAAGCACATCTTTTAATATGTTTAGTTGCCCTTATAATGTTAAGAATAATACAAAGAAAAATTATAATAACGAAGCAAGTACCAATAAGAGAAGATATGTATTGGACAACAGGAGTAAATGGAAATAGGATACAAGAAGCACTAAATAAGTGGCAGGTTGATTTAATGCCAAATAATATGTATAGATTTATGAATATAGAAAACGAAGATTTACAAACAATACTTAAGGCATTTGACATAGAAATTCCAAAGAAATTATTTACAATAGGAGAGCTAAAAAGCATAAAAACAGGAATAAAAATTTTCATGTAGGTATATAAATGTAGGTATATAAATCTCAAAAAATATAAAGCCTAATTTATAGCCAATTATGACCAGTTTATCAATAAAAGCAGGATTTTTATCTCCTGCTTTTTGTCATTTTAAGTGGCAAACTCGGGTTATAACATATATTATAAAAAAAATCAAAGTATGTTGCAAAAAAGTAAGAAAAGTGATATAAATAAAAAAGCTTAAGAAAAAATACAGATGGAGGACAGATGAATAAAATTGTAAAGGAAAAGTTAAAAGAGGCAATACTACTTTTCATCATTATTATAGCTTTTGGTTCTGTTTTATCAATTATGTTAAAATACGAAAATGAAGGTGAAAAAAATATGCCTTTTAATTTAACAGAAATGCTAATAATAAGCAGTGTAGATGAAACTCAAAAAGCAGAAAATCCAGAAAACTATAAAAGAAATCTTAATTTAAATCAATATAATGATTTTTATTTAAAATTTGAAAGAAATGATAATTTTAAAGAAACTTCATATATTGAAAATATTACAATAGAGAACATAGAAATTAAAAGTAAGAAAGAAAATAATATAAACACATTTATTCCTAGCAATGTAGAAGAAAAGCTTTTTGTATATGAGGATAATTTTAAAATAGAAAATAATTTTACTTATAAAGGTGCTAATCAAGACAATCAAAAAAATCTGGAAATAGGAAATCAAGGTGGAAGAGTTTTATTCCGTATAGTAAATCAAAATGTTGGAGAATATGTGTCAAACGAAGATGTAGAAATATCTTATGATGGAACTTTATTAAAAAATATAGGTCTTTCTAGTGAAGACTTAGAATTTAGCATAAAGTTTGATATAGTAATTGATACTAATATAGCAAAATATAGAGGAAAAATTAATATAGATTTACCTTGTGGAAACATACTAGAAGAAGGTGTATGCAATATAACTAAAACAGATTTTAAGGATGTAGCATTTAAAAAAGAAAATTAATAAAATACTTGTAAATAAGTTTAAATTAATATATAATGTAAGAGGTGTGATAAGTATTTCTTTATTCTAGGGTATTTCAATAAAAGCCTACGAATCTTGTCAGGTCCGGAAGGAAGCAGCAATAAGTGGTAACTTTTATGTGGGATACTCTAGAATAAGGAAATACATCATACCTATTTTTATAACTAAAAAAGAGAGGATTATTTATGGAATATACAGCTCTTTATAGAAGATTTAGACCAAAAACGTTTGATGAAATACTTGGACAAAGTCATATTACTAGAACACTTAAAAATCAAGTTATTTCTGATAGGGTAGGTCATGCATATTTATTTACGGGATGTAGAGGTTGTGGGAAAACTTCTTCTGCAAAAGTTTTAGCAAGAGCGATAAACTGTTTAAATCCAAAAGATGGTGAACCTTGCAATGAATGTAGTATATGTAAATCAGCCCTAGATGGTTCTCTTACAGACATAGTTGAAATGGATGCTGCATCTAATAATAGTGTAGATGATATAAGAGCTATAAGAGATGA
>CANQYG010000139.1 GCA_947628015.1 uncultured Clostridia bacterium | reverse complement strand
TATAGGTGCAGGAAATCATGGTTCTGAATGTGAATATGAACTTAGCAACGAATGGTTATGCTTTCAAAATGTTAAGTTGTGCGGACCAGAATCTTCACTATATTTATCGATGACTGTTAATTTATCTAATGGAGAAGTTAATTTGTTTTTTAAGGGTGATGGTGACATCATAAAAATAAATACAGTTTGTAGTCTAGATTATTTAAGTAAAGGGAGTTTGTTTAATGATTCGCTTGACTTTTGTGTTGGTGCTATTAGACAAGGTAATCCTATGCATAATGACTTTTCTAAATTTGATTTATATGCTTGTAGATTATATTCTAGAGTTTTAACTCCTTTAGAAGTTGAAAAAAATTATCACGAAAGTATAAATTATCGTAATTATTTATTAAATGAAAAAAGTTAAAGTAAATAAAATTATTTTATAAAAAGAAAGCGTTGTCAAAAAGTTACTGAATACTGATACTGTAACAGCTAAAGCTCAAGCAGTATCAGTACTTGCAATTTCATGATAACGCTTTATTAGGTTACAAAAAAGATTAAATTTTCTCAATAGATTTTAAGGCAAGCTGAATCATACTATTTAAAGACTTTTCTCTTTCTGAACTTGTAATTTCCTCATCTTTAAATCTTGAATCAACTGCTGTAAGCAAACAAGAAGCTTTTTTATTTAAATATTTAGCTGTATAAAACAAGGCAAATGATTCCATTTCTGCTCCGATAATGTGCATATCTTGTGGAAAACGAGCTTTAAAATCATCAAAATCTTTAACATAATAATCAAAAACTTCACTACATATTATATTTCCTTTAAATAACTTAATATTTTCATCTAATGCAGATTGCTCAATCAAATTATTTAAATCTTTATTTGCTTCAATTATATGGCAATCTTCTCCAGTTAAGCTATGAGCAAAATTGCCTTCTGTATAACTATTTTCTACTAAAATCGTATCTAAAAGATTGATTTCAGGAATATATGCTCCGCATGTTCCAAGTCTTATAATATATTCGACATCATAAAATTTAAACAGCTCATAACAATAAATTCCCATACTTGGCATACCCATACCAGATGCAAAAACAGTAATTTCTTTTTCATTATATTTTCCAGTATAAGCATACATATTTCTAACTGAATTAACAATTCGTGCATCAGTTAAAAAATTTTCAGCTATATATTTTGCTCTTAATGGATCTCCAGGCATCAAAACTATTTTTGCAATATCTTCTTTTTTAGATTCAATATGTGGTGTCATAATTACCTCCAAATTATTTAATTTAAAATTATTATATTTGTTTATTTAAAATTAGTCAATTAAAATGAAATATTTTCAAAATATAAAAAACAGTTGCATTAATTTATAAAACGTGTTAAAATATCAACTATAATATTTAAAAACAACATATAAGACACGGTAAATAGAATAGGTCTTTTAAGAGAGCTAGTGGTGGTGAGATGCTAGTAAGAAACCATTTATTTATTATCACTTATATAAGTTGCTTAGGTGAAATAATAGTAAGCTGAGCCGTTATGTTTGCGTTAATAACAAATGAGATTGATTAAATATCAATGAATTTAGGTGGTACCACGGCTTTCGTCCTATAGTTTTATAGACGAAAGCTTTTTTGATTTTAGGAAAAGTATCAATCTTTAGAAAGGAAGGAAAAATGAGCGAAGAGAAAAAAGATTATAGTCAAACATTAAATCTACCAAAAACAGATTTTCCAATGAGAGGAAATCTTCCAGAAAAAGAGCCTACAATACTAGAGGCTGTTTTTGAAAATGGTTTATATGAAAAAGTTTTAAAGAAAAATGAAGGACACAAACATTTTGTCCTACATGATGGACCTCCTTATGCAAATGGAGAGATACATGCAGGTCATGCTTTAAATAAAATTTTAAAAGATACAATTGTAAGATATAAATCAATGCAAGGGTATTATTCTCCTTATGTACCAGGATATGATACACATGGTATGCCAACAGAAAAGAAGGCTATTGAAAAATTGGGCTTAGACAGAAACAAAATACCAGTAACTCAATTTAGAAATACTTGCAAAGAATTTACAGAAAAATACAAAGATATACAAACAGAAGGATTTAAGAGATTAGGAGTTTTAGGTGATTGGGATAATCCATACATAACTTATGATCCAAAACTAGAAGCAAGACAACTTGGTGTATTTGGTGATATGTACAAAAAGGGTTATATTTATAAAGGTTTAAAACCAGTTTATTGGTGTACAGACTGTGAAACAGCATTAGCAGAGGCTGAAATAGAATATAAAGATGTTACTGGAGAATCAATATATGTTAAATTTCCAGTAGAAGATTCTAAAGGATTATTTGATAAAGAAAATAATTTTGTAGTAATTTGGACAACAACCCCTTGGACACTTCCTGGAAACTCTGGAATTACTATTGGAGCTGATTTTGAATATAGCATAGTAGATACAGGAAAAGAAAAATTAATATTAGCAACAGAGTTAGTAGAAAAAGTAATGAAACTTGTTGAAATAGAAGACTACAAAGAAATAAAGAAATTTAAAGGAGCAGAGCTAGAAGGAATTTTATGCAAGCATCCATTTTTAGATAGAACATCTAAAGTTGTTCTTGGCAGTGAAACTACTGTAAATGTTGATTTAGTTGAGGGAACTGGTGCTGTTCATACAGCTCCTGCTTATGGTAAAGAGGACTATCTTCAAGGACAAAAAGATAATCTTCCAATGTATGCTTTAATTGATGATAAAGGTCATCAAACAGAAGGTGCAGGACCTTTTGCTGGAATGTTCTATGCAAAATCAAATAAAGAAATAACTGTATGGCTTGAAGAAAATGGATATCTTTTGAAAAAAGCTCCTATAAGCCACTCTTATCCACATTGTTGGAGATGCAAAAAGCCAATAATCTTTAGAGCAACACCACAATGGTTTGCATCAATAGATGGATTTAGAAAAGAAGTTTTAGAAGCAATAAAAACTGTTAAATGGCACCCAGATTGGGGAGAGGAAAGAATGTCTGAAATGATAAAAGGAAGAAATGACTGGTGCATTTCAAGACAAAGAACTTGGGGAGTTCCACTTCCAATATATTATTGCAAAGAGTGTGAAGAACCTTATGTTACAGAAGAATCTATATCAAAATTGCAAGAATTAGTTAAAGAAAAAGGAACTAACTGCTGGTGGGATATGGACGCTAAAGACTTAATGCCAGATGGTGCAAAATGTCCTAAATGTGGTTGCACAGAGTTCAAAAAAGAAACAGATATTATGGATGTCTGGTTTGATTCAGGTTCAACACATCAAAGCGTATTAGTAGAAAGAGGATTAGACTATCCAGCAGATTTATATTTAGAGGGAAATGACCAATATAGAGGATGGTTCCAATCATCACTTTTAACATCAGTTGCTTGCAAAGGTGTAGCAC
>CANQYG010000138.1 GCA_947628015.1 uncultured Clostridia bacterium | reverse complement strand
GTTTACTGATGTTGCTCCATTTAAAGATGTTTTAATACATGGAATAATTCGTGATAGTCAAGGAAGAAAAATGTCTAAAACTTTAGGAAATGGTATAGATCCATTAGAAGTAATAGATAAATATGGAGCAGACGCATTAAGATTTTCAGTAATTTCAGGAACAACAATGGGAAATGATATTAAATATATGCCTGAAAAACTAGAACAAGCATCAAACTTTGCAAATAAAATATGGAATGCAGCAAAATTCATAAACAATAACTCTGCAGATGAAGAAAAAATAAAAGAGTTTTCTGAAGAAGATTCAAAAAATCTTAGATTAGAAGATAAATGGATTTTAAATAAATTTAATAAATTAGTAGCTGATGTTACAAAAAATATAGAAAATTATGAACTAGGAATAGCATTAGATAACATTTATAACTTTATTTGGAATGAATTTTGTGATTGGTATATAGAGATTGTAAAAACAAGAATATATAGTGAAGATGATAGCATAAAAGTACCAGTTTCATATATGTTAAATCATATATTAGCATCATCTTTAAAATTGCTACATCCATTTATGCCATTTATAACAGCATATTTATATAAACACTTGATTACTACTGGTACAGAAGATTTAATAGTTGCAAAATGGCCTGATATTAAAAATGAATTTGCATTTGATAAAGAAGAGCAAATAGTAGAAAAATTAAAAGAAATAATAGTACAAATTAGAAATGTTAGAGCAAATATGAATATTCATCCATCAAAGAAATCAGAATTAATATTTGTAACAGAAAAATATGAAAAAGAAATATTAGAATCTGAAGAAATGCTAATAAAGCTAGGATTTGCATCAAATGTAAAAGTACAAAAAGATGAAAGTGGAATAGAAAAAAATGCAATTTCAATTATACAAGATGATATAAAAGTATATATTCCATTTGAAGAACTAGTAGATTTAAAAGAAGAAAAAGCAAGATTAGAAAATGAAAAAGAAAAATTAGAAGCAGAAGTTCAAAGATGTGAGAAAATGTTATCAAATCCAGGATTTACATCTAAAGCTCCAGAAGCTAAGATAAATGAAGAAAAAGAAAAGCTTATTAAATATAAAGATATGCTTGAAAAAGTAGAAGAAAGATTAAAAAATATATAATAAAGCAATATTGTTAAGTGAAAAGTTAAATGCAATTTTGTAATAAGAGCAATATATTCGCTAAAAATCAAGCTCTATTGATATAATTACAAAAATATGGTATAATATTTGTAGATGGTAGTATGCCAGTATAATATTTGCAGATGGTAATACACCAACTCTCGAAAAATAATTATTAGGAGGGAACAAACACTATGACAGAATTACAAAACAGCAATTGCGGGCGCGTACTTAATAACGCATGTATTCTTACAAAAGAGGACATTAACAAGATATATCCGATTACAGATAATTCTCGGATGGCTTATCTAACTCGCGAGTTTTCTGAATCAGGATATGACATTCTTTATGGAGAGAACCCTAATATGTCCAAAAGTAAAATGTGGGATTGCTTGGATGATGTAGTAATAACTGCAGCTTGTCTTTATCAAAAATCTCCAGAATGCATCAAAGTAGGAGCATTTACAGACATCTCACAACCAAACACAATTTACGCTGCTGTAAGATTAAAAGATTAATTTGCAAGGTGTAAATTTCAAAAAACGGAGTCTGAAATCAGACTTCGTTTTTTACTAGATTATATTTATTCTCTAAATTAAAAAAATTTTCTTAAGGTAAAAACTTAATAAAAATCATTATGTTAAAAATATAGCATAATATAGGGATAAAATCAAGAATATAGAAATTAAAAGTTTCTAATAATTTAATAAAAAATGAAAAGAAAAAATCTTATAAAAAGCTTAAAATAAGCTAATTATAAGATTTTTTATTTTTTTATTAAGTTTTTACCTTAATAAAAATAACATAATGTAAAAGTGGAGGAATAAAACAAATGAAATGCAAGGAAATACAAGAAAAAGAAGAGATTAATTTAAAGTTACAAAATAAGAAAAAAGTACAAAAATTAAAAGAAAAAGGAATAACGCTAATCGCACTAGTAGTAACAATAATAATATTGCTAATACTTGCAGGAGTAACACTAAATATGGCACTATCAGGAGATGGATTATTCAGCAGAGCAAGAAATGCAACAGAAAAGTATAAAAAGGCTCAAGAAGATGAGGCAGAACTAATAAGTGATATAGGAAAAGAAATGTATAGTGAATATGTAGGAGCATATGTAGAAGGGTATGAGCCAACAGGAGGAACATGTACAATAACAAAAGAACAATCAGGAACAGAAGAAGACCAAGAATTTAGTACAGAAGAGGAAAAGACAGATGGAAAAGAATTAAAATGGAGAATATGGGATTATGATGGAACAACATTAAGAATAATATTAGATAAGCCGACAACACAAAAATTAGCACTAAAAGGAGCAGATGGATATAATAATGGAGTATGGGCAATAAATGAAATTTGTAGACAATGTTTTGGACAATATGAAGGAAATGATGATAATAAAAAAATGAAAGAAGGTATAAATGTAGCAAATTTAAAAAGAAGTGATATAGAAAAAGTAAGTAATTATGATTATACGAAATATATGCATACTGACCTTATAGCTAAAGAAATAACTGAAGAGATAGAAGGAGTAATAAAATTTGGAGAAATAAAAAGTTATAAAACAAGTAATAAATTTCCTAAAATGTGGGGATTAAATGATAGTAAGTGGAATTATGAAAATGAAGATGGGGTAGTCATCAAAAGAGGTAAAAAATATTTAATTTTGGAAAATGAAGGAGAATATAAGGGATTATTAAGTGGATATGAAAGTGGAGATGAGAGTACAGCATTTAGTCAAACATTTTATGAGCATGATTATAAAGATAGAATGTATGAATTTAGTAACGAAAAGTATTATGATTTGATTTTTTGCTCTAGTGTAAAGAATGGTACATATGAATATTGGTTTGGGGATAGATATACTTTTGTTGCAGATGAAGGATGTACATTTGGTCTTAATGTAAAAGGCCGCAATTTAGATATGATTGGTGGTTTTATGGTTTTCAATACTGATGGCGATGAGGTTGAATCAGAAGCTTATTTAAGACCAGTTATAGAAATCAATTTAGAAAAAAGTTTTTATAATTTAGAGCGTTTAGTAGAAAATGATAGAGTAACGTATAAATTGTCAAAATAAAAAATTATAATTAAGGTAAAAACTTAATAAAAATTGCTATGTTAAAAATATAGCATAATATAGGGATAAAATCAAGAAAAGAAAAATTAAAAGTTTTTAATAATTTAATAAAAAATGAAAAGAAAAAATCTTATAAAAAGCTTAAAATAAGCTAATTATAAGATTTTTTATTTTTTTATTAAGTTTTTACCTTAATAAAAATAACATAATGTAAAAATGGAGGTTTTAAACAAATGAAATGCAAGGAA
>CANQYG010000137.1 GCA_947628015.1 uncultured Clostridia bacterium | reverse complement strand
ATTAACTGTCAAAAGGCCATTAAATGGATATTTGAAACAATATCCGTTTAATGGCTTTTTGGCAGTTATAAAAAAGTATAATCTGATTTCAACTTTTTCTATAATGTTTTGGTATTATATAAAAAGTTAAGAGGTAAGAAAATGACAATATTAAAAAATTAGAAAAAATGCTTTTTATAACCATATTAAAGACACAAGAAAGTAAAAATTTAAAGCAAAATACATTTTCTGAAAAAATATTTAACTTGAATTGGAAGTGTTTGGAAAAGCACTTTCTTTTTTTGAAATTTTATGATAGAATTAAACCAAATATATTAATATATTTTTAGGAGAAAAAATGAGTAGAATAGTAATTTTTTCAGATTTTCATTATGCACCAGAAAAGCCAATAAATAATGGCTCTAAAATTGAAAGAAAATTGTTGAAGACGGAATACCTTATTATGTAGTTGGCTCTATGACTGAAAACATAAATAATGATGGAATACCAGATGGAGTATATTTCATTGTTGAATTTAGTGGAAAAGAATTAGAAGTAATTGAAAACATATTAGATTATAAGCAAAAAAACTTATAGATATTAAGAAACGCAAAGGAGAAACTAAAGAAATTAGTTGCCCTAATATCAATGATGATACATCTTATGAACTAATGACAAATAATCATAAAATAACTGTAGTTGACTATTTCAATGTTGATAAAATATATAAAAATTTATTTGAAAAATTAGGAGAATAAAAATGATTTTTAGCGTATTAGCATTTGTAGCATTAATAGTAAGTATTTGTATAAAAGAAAGAAAAAAGTCTTTAATAGTTCAATCGATAAACTGTTTATTTGAAGCAATTTATGATTTTATTATTTATGCATATACAGGAGCAATTTTAAGTGTAATAAATTTTATTAGGACATTTTTGTTTATAAATAAATCAAAATTTAATAAGACAATTTATTTACTAATTTTATTATTTTTTGAGAGTATTATTATAATTAATTGTTTATTAACTTGGAATGGATTTATTTCACTATTACCAACAATAGGCTCTATGATTAGGACATATTGTTTATGGCAATCGAATATGAAATTAGTTAGAATATCAGGAATAACAACGGGAATATTATACGGATCATATTATATTTATTATAATAGTTGGTTTATGGTATTAGGAGATTTTATTTTATTAGTTACAGGAATTTATGCACTATGGAAGAATGATATAAGGAGGAGAAACCAAGATGAAATTATATGTAATTAGACATGGATTAACAAAGTGTAATATTGAAAAAAAGTATAATGGAAGATATGATGAAGATATTATTGAGGAAGGAATAAATCAAGCAATAAAAGCAAGCCACATTGTAAAAAAATTAGATATTGATTTAATTATTTGTTCGCCTATGAAAAGAACAAAGCATACTATGGAATTAATAAATGTAAACAATATAGATGTAATATATGATGACAGACTAATGGAAAGAGATAATGGAAAGCTTACACTAACAAAAATAGATAAGTATTATGATAATGAATACTATAATTATTATTCAACTAAACAAATAGAGGGACTTGAAACATTGCCAGAACTATTTAATAGAGTACATTCATTTTTAGATGAAATTAAGGTTAAATTTAGTGGCAAAAACATATTGTTAGTTACTCATGGCGCTGTTGCAAGAGCTATACAATTTTATTTTCAAGAAATACCAAAGGATGGAATGCTTTTAAAAATAGGTGGACAAAAAAATTGCGAAATAAAAGAATATGAAATGTAAGGAGAAATGTATGAAATTAACAAGTAAAGAAGCATTAAAGATGTTAGAAGAAGAAAGGCATAAAACTTCAAATGAACGTTGGATAAATCATTCAATTTGTGTTGGAAATGTTGCAGGAAAAATTGCAAAAGCTTTAAATTTGGATGAAGATTATGCTAAAACTTTAGGCTATATACATGATATTGGAAAAAGATATGATTATATTGAAAGTGGTGTATTTCCACATGCTATGAAAGGCTATGATTATATAAAATCATTAGGATATGATGAAGAATATTCTGGGATTTGTATTAAACATTCTTTTTTTAATAATGATATAGATTGTATATCAAATGATAGAGATGAGACAGATAGAAATAATCCTAGTTTTGAATTTGTAAAGAATTATATAAAAGATGAATACACAATTTATGAAAAAATAATTAATTTATGTGATTTGATGTGTACTACTAAAGTTCTAACAATTGATAAAAGAGGAATGGATTTATTGTTAAGACATGGGGTTTATGCTAAAACACATTACCATATAAAAGAAACATATAAATTAAAGGAATTTTTTGATAACTTATTAGGATATAATTTATATTATTTATTTCCAGAAATTAAAGAAAACCTATAGGTAGTTTGATAAAATAATTAATTCTCTAATAAATTCTAATGTACTTTTGAAAACAAGTCAAGGTTAAAATGAATGTACTAATTGTTACAACCTTGACTAAATTTTAAAAGCACATTATTTTTCGACTAAGAGGGTTTAAGAATTAAGTATATTTTGTTAAGTAGACATAAAAGCAATAAGTTCATCAACTGAACAAATGTTCAATCTATTATTGACAAATTATAGTAACCAGTATATAATGATTTTAGCAATCACAGAATTAATTAAAATAGAAAATAAGATACAAAGCCTTTTAAAAGAAACTAATAGAATAGAAAGTATTAAACTAAGATTAAACAAGTTTAAAAGTTTATTTAAAGATATTGAAATAACGCCAAAATTTGATAAAGATGTGTTTAAATGTTTTATTGATAAAGTAATTATAGAAGAAACCAAAGAAGATGGAACAATAAAGCCATATACAATAAAATTTATTTGTAAAAATGGAACAGAGATAAATTGCAAAGATAATTTTACTGCTACGAGCGATAAACAAGTGTTAAATAATATTGCAACAAGCGATAATTATCACATTTGGTAAGAGTGAAGAAATAGATGAAATAGGATATTTTTATGAAGAACCAGAAGTAGGAGAAGAACATTTAGACAAAAACGGATGTAAAGGAAGAACAAATGACCCAAGAGGTTGGACATCAATATCAAATACATTATACAACTTCGAAAGAAACTTGCAAGAAGGAAAATATGAAGGAAAAGATGTAGAAGACATAGCAAAAAGGTCGATAGAATCAAAACTACGAATGGAATGGGCAGAAGAATTTTTTGACTTTTATAATATGCCAACAATAACACCAGAAGAAGTAGTACAAGGAATGGGAAAGGGGTACACAGAAGAAGACCTACCAACAGACATAAACGAAAGATTTAGTTGTATGACAGCATTAATAACAGCAAATGAGACACAAGTAGAAGCATGTAGAGAGTTTATAAGAAAATACTGCGACCCTGAATATTTAGAAATATATGACATATATTGGGCAGGAAACAATGAAAGAAAAATGGAAAAAATAAGTGAATTACAATCATTATATACAGGAAAAGAAGCAAAAGAGTA
>CANQYG010000136.1 GCA_947628015.1 uncultured Clostridia bacterium | reverse complement strand
ATTTCTTTAGCAACAGTAGTAGGATCTTTTCCAATAGTTTGAGCAATAGCAGTTTTACTAGAACGAGATTCAATGCCTTTTTGAATAATTTGTCTTTCTTGTAAAGTTAAATGAGTATTATCATATTTCATAATTACAACTTCCTTTCGTAATTAGAAACATCACATAATATTATTATATCAAAAGGAATTTAATCTTACAAATTCAACTGGAATTGGGTGTAAGACTAAATTCCTTTTTTCTATTTTAAAACTGGAATTTAAATTTTCACTTCACTTAAATAAAAAAATAAAAATGTATTATTGAAAAATACATACAGATATAATATAATAAGCTTAATTTTTAGAAAAAAATGACAATATTTAAGTCAAAAATTAAATAAAAATAAATGAAAGGAAAATGTTAGTGAGCAAACTAACAGAATAAGTGTAATGACGGATTTAAATAAAAATGTTCAGTATGTAAAAGGCGTAGGAGAAGTTCGCGCTAAGGTTTTAAATAAACTAGGAATATATACTTTAGAAGATTTAATTACATATTATCCAAGAGATTATGAAGATAGAAGTAAAGTAAAGAAAATTGCAGAGACAGTAGATGGCGAAAAATGTTCTATTGAAGCAGAAGTAATTTCAGGACTAAATGTTAGGATGCTCGGAAGAAATAAAAGTTTAGAAAAAGCTATTGTAAAAGATGAAACTGACCATTGTATGATTACATGGTTTAATCAACCTTATTTAAGAACACAAATAATAAGAGAAAAAAAATATAGATTTTTTGGAAAAATGCAAGTGAAAAATGGTGTAAAAGAACTTAATTCGCCTGTTTTTGATCCTATTGAAAAAAATAGTAATACAGGTAAGATTATACCTGTATATCCATTAACTTATGAAATAAATGGAAATGCTATTAGAAAAATTATTCAAAATGGATTAGATTTATCAGGTAGTTTAAGAGAAACAATGCCTAAATATATTGTAGATAAATATAATTTGATGGAATATGATGAAGCAATCAAGCAAATTCATTTTCCTAAAAATTTTGATTTTTTTAGAAGAGCAAGAAGAAGACTTGTTTTTGATGAGTTACTTATAATGCAATTGGGTCTTTTGAAATTAAAAGGAGAAAATAATCGAGAAATAAAGGGAATACAATATAATCAAAATGTAAATATGTCAGATGTTATAAATGATTTACCATTTAAACTTACAAAAGCACAATTAAATGTATTAGAAGATATAAACAAAGATATGGAAAAAGATAAACCAATGAATAGATTACTTCAAGGAGATGTAGGCTCTGGAAAAACAATAGTGGCTATGATAGCAGCATATAAAGCTGTAAAAAGTGGATATCAAGTAGTAATACTTGCTCCAACAATGATACTTGCAAAACAACATTTAGAAAATTTTAATAATATTTTAGGTAAATATGGAATAAAATGTGAAGGTTTAGTTGGTGGAATGACCGCTAAACAAAAAAAGTTAGCACTAGAAAGAATAGAAAAAGGTGAAGTAGATATTGTAATTGGTACACATGCACTTTTAGAAGAAAATGTTGTATTTAATAAGTTAGGATTAGTTGTAACAGATGAGCAACACCGTTTTGGAGTAAAACAAAGAAGTACAATAATTGCAAAAGGTGAAAATCCAGATGTACTTGTAATGACAGCAACTCCAATACCAAGAACGCTAGCATTAATATTATATGGAGATTTGGATATATCTATAATAGATGAACTTCCTCCTAATAGAAAAAAAATTAAAACTTTTGCTGTTTCTAAAAAATTAGAACAAAGAGTGAATGAATTTGTAAAAAAAGAAATAGACAAAGGAAGACAATGTTATGTTGTTTGTCCCTTAGTTGAAGAACAAGAAGAAAGTGATGGACCAAAATTAAAATCAGCATTAGAACTTGCTGAAGAATATCAAAATAAAACTTTTAAAGATTATAGAGTTGGAGTTCTTCATGGAAAAATGAAACCAAAAGAAAAAGATGAAATAATGCAAAAATTTAAAGATAAGCAGTTGGATATTTTAGTATCTACAACAGTAATAGAAGTTGGAGTAGATGTGCCAAATGCATCTTTAATGATTATAGAAAATGCAGAAAGATTTGGATTAGCACAACTTCACCAGTTAAGAGGAAGAGTTGGTAGAGGAGAGTATGAATCTTATTGTATATTAAAATGTGGAGGAATAAATGAGCTTATAAAGGAAAGAATGAATATTATGACAGAAACAGATAATGGGTTTGTTATAGCAGAAAAAGACTTAGAATTAAGAGGCTCGGGAGACTTCTTTGGTACTAAGCAACATGGTATTCCAGAGTTTAAGATAGCAAACCTTTTTAAAGATATGGAAGCCTTAAAAGAAGTTCAAGCTCTAGCAATACAAATAATTGATCAAGATATGAATTTAGAAAAAGAAGAGAACAGACCATTAAATAAATTAGTTGAAAAAAGATTTTCTTCAAAAGAAGAAATAACAATTTGATAAAATTACGAAAAAAATTAACAAAATTTAACAAAAACTATTGCATATTTTGACGAAATATGATAATATCTTTTTATCAAATCAAGGAGAATGAATTTTATGGAAAAAGAAAATAAAATGATAAAGGAAATAGATACAGATTTTGAATTAACAGAAGAAGATATACAACATCTATTGAAATCTGAAGAAGATGCAAGGATGGAAAGGGTATATACTACAGAGGAAGTAATTAAATATCTTGAGCAAGAGTGCGGATTTGAATATTAAAAAATTAAAAAATTAAAATATTAGATATATAAAAATATATAATTTAAAATAGGGAATAAAATGAAAGTGAAAAAATAAAAATTGTATAAAATTATATTTACTGACGAATTTGATGAAGAAATACAACAAATTTATGATTATATATCAAAGAATCTAAAAGAAAAAGAAATTGCAGATAGATTCATTTCGAAAGTTTATGGAAGAATAGAAGATGTAAAAATATTTCCAAAAATGTATATGAAAATAGGAAAAATGGATAGATTACATAATGAATATCATAGATTAGTAGTAAATAACTACATAGTTTTATATACAGTTGATGAATTGAATCAAAAAGTTTTTATTTCTCATATATATTATAAAAGGAGAAATTATTTGATATAATAAAAAAATAAGGAGAGTGATTCTATGGAAAAAGAAAATAAAATGATAAAAGAAGTAGATACAGATTTTGAACTAACAGAAGAAGACATACAACATCTATTAAAATCAGAAGAAGATATAAGGATGGGAAGGGTATGTACTATGGAAGAAAGTATTAAAAAGTTAGAAAGGAAATGTGGGTTTAAGTATTACAAAAATTTGTAAGGTATAAAAACCAAGGAGAATATTTCTATGGAAAAAGAAAATAAAATGATAAAAGAAGTAGACACAGATTTTGAATTAACAGAAGAAGACATACAACATCTATTAAAATCCGAAGAAGATGTAAGGCTGGGAAGAGTATGTACTATGGAAGAATTCTTTGAAAAATTAGAAAAAGAACATGGATTTAAATATATTGAAACGTAACTAATATAATCGTTGAAACGAAATTGAAATTTCGACAACGATTTATTTTTTTACCTTCACAGAAAATTCACAAACTTTATTAGCAGTTAGCATAAACTTTTAGTAGGAATTTTGAGAAAGAAAAAATATTGATACTTATAGTCTTTTAATATGATTTTGAT
>CANQYG010000135.1 GCA_947628015.1 uncultured Clostridia bacterium | reverse complement strand
GGACTTATGCAAGGTAATGTTTATGGTCAATATGTTACAAAAATAACAGGAAATATTTTGTTTCACTCAGTACCATATACAAAGCAAAATCCTTCAACATTGGAATATTGGGAATATGATAAATTAGGAACAGCAGCATCTTTAGGATGTGTAAGATTAAGAGTAGAAGATGCAAAATGGATTTATAATAATTGTGAAAATGGCACAAATGTAGAATTTTATTCAAGCTCAGAGCCGGGTCCATTAGGAAAACCAACAGCAAAGAAAATTAGTAATTATTCAGATTATTTAAGAAATTGGGATCCAACAGATCCAAATCCATCTAATCCTTGGCATAACTATAATGAAAATAATGAGCAAAATGAAGTTAAAAATGAAACAGAAGGCAAAGAAAAAAACGAAGTAAAGAATGAAACGATTGATAAAGGAAAAAATGAAGTAGAAAATAAAACAACTGATAAAGGTAAAAACGAAGTAAAAAATGAAACTACTGATAAAGGAAAAAATGAAGTAGAAAATAAAACAACTGATAAAAGTAAAAACGAAGTAGAAAATAAAACAATCGATAAAGAGAAAAATAAAGCGGAAAATAATGATAATCAAGCATAAAATTAGGAGCTTATAAAATGGAGAATAGAAAAAAAGAATTTTTGATAATAATTGCAGTTTTAATTATTCAATCTGTTATTTTTGTGATAGCTGGAATTCAGAAATCATATATACATATGGATGAAGCATATTCATTAGGATTAGCAAGTTATGACAAAACAGAGATACAAGCAAATGACGATTTTTATGATAGATGGCATAATAAAGAATATTATGAAGATTATTTAACTGTAAATGAAGATGAAAAAGGACAATATAATCAAGTTTATGAAAATCAAAAAAATGATGTTCATCCACCTTTATATTATTTAATTTTAAGATTTGCAATGGGATTTAATGTAGGAAAATATTCAAAATGGCCGGGAATAATTATAAACATTATTATATATATTTTCATTACTTTATTTATGTATTTAATTTTGCAAGAACTATTAAAAGGAAAAGAAAAAGTTAAAGAAAAATCTATTATTTTAGCATTTATTTCATCAATAACAATGGCATCTCTTACAACTGCTATATATATAAGAATGTATGCGCTTGCAACTTTAAATGTATTGATAGTTACTTATTTACATATAAAATTATTAGAAAATAAAAATGTTAATTTTAAAATACTGTGTTCTATTGGCTTAGCAGTATTAATAGGAATACTAACGCATTACTATTATTTATTCTTTTTAGCAATGATGTATTTGATATTTGCAATAAAATATATAAAGCAAAAACAATATAAAAATTTAGCATTTTACACATTAACTATGATAATAGCAGGAGTAATATCATTAATTATTTGGCCTTATTCTATAAAGCATATGTTTTTTGGATATAGAGGTCAGGGAGTAATAAGTAATTTGTTAAATATAAAATTATTTGTTAGCAATATTGTATCTTATTTGCAAAAAATGAATAGATTTGCATTTAACAATTTATTACTATTCATATTTATAATGATAATAGGCCTTATTGTTTATAAAAAAATAAAAAAGATAAAACAGAAATCTAATAAAAATGAGATAATAAAAATAATTTTATATCCAATGATATTTTACTTTGTAATTGTTGCAATAGCATCACCTTGGATAGAGCTAAGATATATAATGCCTATATGTGGACTTGCTTTTATATTAGTAATATACTATACTTATGAAGTTTTAAATACAATTTTTGAAGAAAAAGTAAGCAATAAAATAATTGCAGGAATATTAATAGCAACTTTAGTATCACCACTTATATTTAGAATAGAACCAGAAGTAATGTTTAGTGATAAAAAAGAGATAGTAAGTAAAATGGAAAATGAATTAAATGTTCCAACAGTATTTTTCTTTAATTCAAGTCATAATAGATTTTTAGACGATATATTATTGTTTGCAACAGTTGATGAATCATATGTAGCAAAAGATATAGAATATACAGAAGATAATATAAGAAATATATTAGAGAATAAAGATATATCAAAAGGAATTGTAGTATTTATAAATGGTGGACAAGAAAATGATGATATATTAGCAGTTGTAAAAAGTGCTATGAATTTTGAAGATATTGAATATTTAAAAAGATTAAATGCTTGTGATGTATATTATCTAAAATAGTATCTTGAATGTTAGAGTAGATTATAGTAAAATTATAAAAAAAATAACTAGGAGGAAAATTATGAAAGATATTTTAAAAAAATCAGTATGGTCAGATATAATAATGTCAATAATATTTGCTATTATTGGTATACTTATGATTGCAAAAACAGACACAGCAACAAAAATAATAGCTTGTGTACTTGGTGGAGTATTTATTGTTGTAGGAATAATTAGAATTGTAGATTATTTTATAGCAAAAGGAAATAGCGATTTTTATAATTATGACTTAGTATATGGAATTATAGCTATTGTCATAGGTATAGTAACAATAAGTTGTAGTAATCTTGTAGAGTCTATGTTTAGAATTATGATAGGAATTTGGATAGTATATAGTGGACTTTTAAGACTATCTTTATCATTAAAATTGCATAGTGCAAAATTAAGTATTTGGAGTATTTCATTAATATTATCAGTAATAATGATAATAGGTGGTGTATGTATGATAATGCAAAATGGTGCATTAATATTAACAATAGGAATTATGCTACTAGTTTATTCAATTATGGATTTAATAGAAAATATAATTTATATGAAAAATATAAACGAATTATTATAATTTAAAGTTATAATTATTAAAAAATAATTTAGTAAAAAACTTAAGACTACATTAATTTGTAGTCTTATTAGGGTACACCCATATAATCGTTGGCACGAAATTAAAATTTCGACAACGATTTATAAAGAAAGGCAAAATTAATGTTAAATCAATTTTCAAGAACAGAATTGCTTATAGGAAAAGAAGGAATAGAAAAATTAAATAAATCAAAAGTTGCTGTATTTGGACTTGGAGGAGTAGGCTCATATGTTGTTGAAGGATTAGCAAGAGCAGGAATAGGAAATTTTATATTAGTTGATAATGATAAAGTTGACTTAACTAATATAAATAGACAAATAATTGCAACACATAAAACAATAGGAATTCCAAAAGTAGAAGTTGCAAGAGAAAGAATATTAGATATAAATCCAGATGCAAAAGTAGAAATATACCAAGAATTTTTTATGCCAGATAGTAAGGAAATTTTAGAAAGTACAATTAGCTATGTAGTAGATGCAATAGATACTGTAACAGCAAAAATAGAACTAGTAGTAAGAGCAAAGAAATTAAATATACCAATAATATCAAGTATGGGAACAGGAAATAAATTAGATCCAACTAAATTTGAAGTAACAGATATTTATAAAACAAGTATATGTCCTTTAGCTAAAGTTATGAGAAAAGAATTAAAAGCTAGAGGAATAGATAACCTTAAAGTTGTGTATTCTAAGGAGGAGGCAATAAAGCCAGAAACTATAGATGAATTAGAAATAAAAGAAGAAAATAAAACAAAAAAACAAGTACCGGGAAGTATATCATTTGTACCATCAGTAGCAGGATTAATTATAGCAGGAGAAGTAATAAAAGATATTTTAGATAAAAAATTTTAATTAATGTAAAAACTTAATAAAAATTGCTATGTTAAAAATATAGCATAGTATAGGGAAAAAATCAAGAAAATAAAAATGAAAAGTATATTAAAGT
>CANQYG010000134.1 GCA_947628015.1 uncultured Clostridia bacterium | reverse complement strand
GCATATCCTGGAATAGGAGCTGAACAAAGAGGTCAACGGTGAAGCTATTGCTAAATCAATGTTTGAAATGTCAAAATTAGAAGTACCAATTATTACAGTAGTAATAGGAGAGGGCTCAAGTGGAGGAGCACTTGCAATAAGTGTTGGAAACAAGATTTTTATGCTTGAAAATGCAATATACTCTATACTTTCTCCAGAAGGCTATGCAAGTATATTGTGGAAGGATAGCACTAAAGCCAAAGAGGCAGCTGAAAAGATGAAACTAACAGCAAAAGATTTGTATGATTTTAAAATAGTTGATAAAATTATTAAAGAAGATGGAGAATTTGAAAAAATAGCTTTGAATTTAAAAAAAGAAATATTAAAAGAAATTAAAAATTTAAAGGCTTTAAGCAAAGAGGATTTAATAGAACAAAGATATCAAAAATTTAGAAAAATTGGTGAATTTAAAAAGTATGAATAATAAAAGAATGAAAAATATATTTTGTAGGGGGAAATATGATTTTAAGTGATAAGAAAATACTAATTATGGGATTAAGAAATAAATGGTCTATAGCTTATGGAATAGCAAAATCAGCATATGAAAATGGTGCTAAAATTATAGTAACATTTATGGGAGAAGATAATAGACCTAAAATAGAAGAACTAATAAAAGACTTTAAAGGTGCCAAAGCTTATGTATGTGATGAAGCATCAGAAGATGAAACAGTAAGAAAATTATTTGAACAAATAAAAGAAGAAAATGGAAAATTAGATGGTATAGTACATGCTATTGCACACGCTAACACAGACGACTTACATAATGATTTTATTCAAACATCTAAGGAAGGATATTCTCACGCAGTAGATGTTAGTGCATATTCATTTGTATTAGTATCAAGAATAGCAAAAGAGCTAGATTGTTTAAATGAAAATGCAAGTTTAGTAACATTAACATATCATGGCTCAAGTAAAGTTCTTCCAGGGTATAATGTAATGGGAGTTGCTAAAGCAGCATTAGAGTCAAGTGTAAGATATTTAGCAGAGAATCTTGGAAAAGATGGAATAAAAGTAAATGCAATATCAAGTGGTCCAATTAAAACATTATCAGCAAAAGGGATAAAAGATTTTGGAAGTATTCTTACAGTTGTAGAAGAAAAAGCACCACTTCATAGAAATGTTACGATAGAACAAATAGGAGATGTTGCAACATTTTTATTAAGCTCAATGTCAGATGCAATTACAGGTCAAGTAATATATGCAGATAGTGGATATAGCATAATGGGAATATAAATTATTGCCGAAACTGATAAATTTTAGGTATTTTTATTGTGATAAAATAAAAAAGCAGAAAATGAAGTTACTTTAAAAAGTAACAGAAAAATTTTTCTGCTTTTTTTTATAAACTCTTGACAGTTGAATAAATATTCAACTATAATAATTTACAGTTGAACATTTATTCAATTATTTACATATTATATATTAAAAATTTAGATTGAAAGAATTAAGACTAAAAGAAGGGATTTTTATGGAAAAGAAATTAGATATGTGTGAAAATACAATTATTCACGAGGAAGTTGTAGAAACTGTAAAAAAACAATTACCAAGTGATAAAAAAATAGAAAATCTAGCATTATTTTATAAAATGTTTAGTGATCCAACAAAAGTTAAAATGTTGTGGGCATTAGATATAAATGAAATGTGTGTCTGTGATTTAGCGGTAATTACGAAGGTTACAAAATCTGCAATATCACATCAATTAAGTTCATTAAAAGAGGCAAATCTAGTCAAATCAAGAAGAGAAGGAAAAATAGTTTATTACTCTTTAGCAGATAGCTGTGTGAAAGAGATTTTAGAAAAAGCTGTAATTCATACAATAAATGAATAAAATTTTAATAGAAGGGAATAGTTTCTTTATGAAAAATAAGATTATAAAAATAATAATTAGTCTATTAATATGTTTAATTGCACTATTTATTAAAACAGAAATGCTATGGGTAAAACCCACATTATTTGTAATAAGCTATCTAATAGTAGGCTTTGGAGTAATAAAAGAAGCAATAGAAAAAATATTAAAAAAAGATTTTTTCAATGAAAATTTACTTATGACAATTGCAACAATAGGAGCATTGGCAATAAAAGAATTTCCAGAAGCAGTTGCAGTTATGATACTTTATAATATAGGAGAAATATTTGAAGAACTTGGAGAAGAAAAATCAAAAAAATCTATTATTGATTTAATGAATATAAGACCAGATTATGCTAATTTAAAATTAGAAGATGAAAAAATAGAAAAAGTAAATCCAAAAGAAGTGAAAGTAGGAGATTTAATTGTTGTAAAACCTGGAGAAAAAATTCCTTTAGATGGGGTTATAGTAGATGGAAAATCTTCAATTGATACATCAGCTTTAACTGGAGAAAGTATGCCTAAAGAAGTAGAAAAAACAGATGAAGTACTAAGTGGATGTATTAATTTAAGTGGAATAATTACTATCAAAGTAACAAAATTATATGGAGAATCTACTGTATCAAAAATATTAGAACTAGTACAAAGTGCAACGGAAAATAAATCAAGTTCAGAAAACTTTATTACGAAATTTTCTAAAATCTATACACCAATAGTAATAATTCTAGCAATTGGAATATTTATATTTGGAATTCTTACAAAAACATTATCAATTTATGACTGTATATATAAAGCCTTAACATTTTTAGTAATATCATGTCCTTGTGCACTTGTAATATCAGTTCCACTTAGCTTTTTTAGTGGAATAGGAGGAGCATCTAAAAAAGGTATTTTAATAAAAGCAAGTAGTTATATGGATATTTTAGCAAACTTAGATACAGTTGTGTTTGATAAAACTGGAACTCTAACAAAAGGAATTTTTGAAGTACAAGAAATTGTACCAAATAATATTTCTAAAGATGAATTAATAGAATATTGTGCAATGGCAGAACATTTTTCTAATCATCCAATAGCTAATTCTGTAAAAAAATTATATACTAAAAAGGTTCAAATAGATAGAATAACAAATTTAGAAGAGATTTCTGGTAAAGGAATAAAATGTAAAATAGATAATAAAAATGTTCTAGTAGGAAATTTGAAACTAATGAAGCAAGAAAATATAAGTATAGATAATGAAAATGCAAGCTTATTTGTTGCAATTGATGGTAAATATGCTGGAAAAATGGTTATAGCAGATACAATAAAACAAGATAGTTTTAAACTAATAGAAGATTTAAAAAAATTAGGAATCAAAAAAACAGTTATTCTTACAGGAGATAAAAAAGAAATAGCTGAAAAAATAGCAAGAAAATTAAAAGTAGATAAAGTATATTCTAACTTACTTCCAGATGAAAAAATAAAAAAGCTAGAAGAATTATTAAAATATAATAAAATCAATAAATTAGGAAAAATAGCTTATGTAGGTGATGGAATAAATGATAGTCCAGCTTTAGCTAGAGCAGATGTTGGAATTGCAATGGGAGCATTAGGTTCTGATTCAGCAATAGAAGCATCAGATGTAGTAATAATGAATGACAAACCAAGTAAGATAATAGATGCAATAAAAATCTCTAAAAAAACAATAAGAATAGCTAAAGAAAATATTGTATTTTCAATTTTAATAAAAATATTAATACTTATTTTAAGTTTTAACCGGAATAACTAATATGTGGATGGCAGTATTTGCAGATGTTGGAGTTACAATAATTGCAATTATAAATTCATTAAGATGTATAAAATAGATTTAGTTAGCATAAACTTTTAGTAGGAATTTTGAGAAAGAAAAAATATTGATACTTATAGTCTTTTAATATGATTTTGAT
>CANQYG010000133.1 GCA_947628015.1 uncultured Clostridia bacterium | reverse complement strand
TGAGCCATCGGGGAATCGAACCCCGGACAACTTGATTAAAAGTCAAGTGCTCTACCAACTGAGCTAATGACTCATATCACCATTGCCAGTCCTGTCGGACACATTCCCTATTCTACTACAATAATTTATTTTTGTCAACCATTTTTTACGAAAAATTTACAAAAGGATAAAATTTTTTTTATTATAATATAAAAATGACACCTCGTGCCATTTCATATATTTATATTATTTGCAAAAAATATATAAATTAAACATTTTCATCATTATTTATTTCTCTTTTGTAGTTTCCAGAGATAAGTTTTGGAAAATATCTAAAGATTCTATATAAAGCTAGCTTAATTTTTTTACTCCAGATATAAGATTTTCTTAATCTTCTTGGGTATACAATTGCTTCTTCTCCAACAGCAACAAGAGCAGTAGGAGCACTTTCAATTTCAAAAGTATAATTATTTGAGAAATTATTATCCCATTCATCATTAGAATTTTTAAAGCATAAATTTAAAGGCTCTTCGCTATTAAGAACAATTTCTGCTTGAAAGCCAAGTTCTGTTTTTGTCATTTCGACTTCAGTCAAATTGTCCCAATTGTTTCCAAATCCATAATGAATAAATACTTTTTCACTATTATTTTGAAAAAGTAATCCAGTATAAGAAATCTTAACAGTTGAATTTGCTATTAATTTATCTGTGTTAAAAAATATATTTTTTACTAATTCCATAAATATCTCCCATAATAAAACTATTATTATTATAAGATTTTATTATTAGTTATTCAACAAATTTGATAAAATGTATTTAAAATGTAAAATTTGTAACATTTTAAAATAAAATGCTACAAACTTCTACAAAAAACTTAATTATTGTAAGTTCCTAAAATTTTACCTATAATATTAAAATTACTCTCTTTTGTAACAATAATATCTTCAACTCCATCTTTTTCTGCTCTTAAAACAATATCATTTCTTCTAATAATAAATTTTCTTATAACTAATCTATTATCTACTTCAAAGATACCAAAATCCTTATTATTAAGAGGTGTATTCATCTCAACATAAACAAGAGAATTTTCCTTAAATTTTGGACTCATTTCATCATTATTTATTTTTAAGACAAAGGTTGCATTTTGTGTTTCTTCACTACAAGTTGCAAAACCGTCAATAGACGAAATAATTGGAATTCCATCATATTTTACGTGATTATGAGCAACATATTCTTTTTGCTCAATAGTAAGATTTTTATCATAAGTGTACATTAATGGTTGATAAGGAACCTTAAGAGCTATACACAAACTTTTTAAAGCTTTATGACTTGGATTACGTTCACCATATTCAATATGTGATAAGTGTCCAATGTTTATATTTGTAGCCTTTGCTAAATCTGTTTTTGAAATTTTTTTATCTTTTCTAATTCTTGCAAGTAAATCACCAATCATAATATCCCTCTTTCTAAAAACATTATATAGAAACGTGAAAAAAAAGTCCAGCAAAAAATAAAAATTGTATTTGTAAAAAATTCTATTATAATTGTAAAAAAAATTTAAGTATGCTAATATAATTAAAAAGAGAAAAAGTTATTTAAGAAGGTAAAATATGAAAAAATTAGAGAGTAAAAAATTGATAACAATAGCAATTGTAGTAGGAATTTTAATATTTATTTCAATTATATTTAGTATATTAAATATGGGAAATAGCAAGATATATAAAAATATATCTATACAAGGAATAAATGTTTCTGGAAAAGAAAAGAATGATGCAGAAAAAGAAATAAAAGATTTATATGAGAAAAAACGAGATGAAGGAATAGTGCTAAATCATAATGATTTGCAATTAAATATTTCTTATGACCAATTAAATATTTTCCCAGACTTTGATAAATCATCAAAAGAAGCATATGAAATAGGAAGAAAGGGAAACATTATCACAAATAACTACTCTATTTTATTTACTAATTTTATAAAAAGAAATATTGAAATAAATTTTAATATAAATGAAAAAAAGCTAGATGAATGTGTAAAAGATGTGGAAAGCAAATTACCTGACTTAAAAATAGAAGGAAGTTATTATATAGAAGGAAATGAATTAATTATTTCAAAAGGAAAAGCTGGCGTTGTAGCTGAAACAGACAAACTTAAACAACTAATAATAGATAATATAAAAGATGTAAAAAATACAAATAATGAAATCACTATACCAGTAAAAGAAGTTCAGCCAAAAGATATTAATATAGAACAAATTGTTCAAGAAATAAAAAAAGAACCTAAAGATGCATATTTAAGCGAAAATCCTTTAGAAATTCACGCAGATGAAAATGGAATTGATATAGGAATATCAATTGAAGAAGCAAAGGAAATTTTATCAGAAGATAAGGAAGAATATAGCATACCTTTAAATATTACACCAGCAAGTACCAAAGTCGCGGACTTAGGGGAAAAAGCATTTACAGACTTACTTGCCACATATACTACTAATTATGATTCAAGTAATGTAAATAGAGATAATAATTTAGTTCTTGCAGCAAGTAAGCTAAATGGAACAATAGTAAATCCAGAAGAGGAGTTTTCATATAACAAAACAATTGGAAAAAGAACTATTGAAAATGGATTTAAAGAAGCAAAAGCATATGCAGGAGGAGAAGTTGTATTAGATGTAGGTGGAGGAATATGTCAGCTTTCATCAACATTATATAATAGTGTACTTTTAGCAAATTTAGAAGTTACAGATAGGCATAATCATTATTTCAAAACATCTTATGTACCAGAAGGACAAGATGCAACAGTATCTTGGGGTAGCTTAGATTTTAAATTTAAAAATAATAGAAAATATCCAATAAAAATAGAAGCTAAAGTTGGAGAAGGAGTTGCAACTATTAATATATACGGAATAAAACAAGATGACGACTATTTAGTTAAAGTAGAATCAAAAGTAACCAATATAATAAAATGTAAAACTGAATATAAAAATGATTATACTTTAGAAAAAGGAACTGAAGTTACAGTTCAAAATGGAGAAAATGGATGCACTAGTGAAACTTACAAATCATTAATAAAAAATGGAGTTGTAATATCTAAAACATTAATATCAACAGATACATATAATGCACTACCAACTATAATAAAAAGAAATCCATAAAAAATAAATCAAGTAGAGAATAAATAACTAATTTTATTCATTCTTTACTTGATTTTTTTTAATCAAAATTTCTATAATGATAAATTTAATAAGTGGTTAATCATTTTCTATTTTATTAAAATCATTATCGTCAGCTTCTGTAATTTTTAAATTAGTAATAGCATATCTTAAACAATCATTGATGAATTCATTAACAGAAATCAAATTATTTTCTTTTACTATTCTTCTAATATTATCTAATGTTTCAGTTTCAATTCTAGCAGTAAATTGTGTGTAATCTTTTCTTTTTCTACTTTTTATGACAAAATCAGTCACTTTCATCACCTCAATATCATTTTATATCATTGAAATAAATAAAAATATGGTCATAAGTGAAATTATAAGTGTATTCACTATGAATTTTTAAACAAAATATGGGCAAATTTAAATAATCATAGAGGATATAAAAAGTAGATTAGATTAAACGTAAAATTTATTAAGTTAAAAGCTTAATAAAAATTAATATGTAAAAAATATAGCACAGTTTGTGGGTAAAATCAATAAATTCAAAATTAAAAATATTTTATATTTTTATAAAATTTAAAATAATAAAATCTTACAAAAAGCTTATCACAAGCTAATTATAAGATTTTTTATTTTTTTATTAAGCTTTTAACTTAATAAAAATAACATAATGTAAAAAATGGAGGAAAAAACAAATGAAAGATAAGAAAATTCAAGCACAAGAAAAGATTAATTTGCAGTTAATAAATAGGAAAAAAGTACAAAAATTAAAAGAAAAAGGTATTACATTAATAGCTCTTGTTGTAACAATAATAATATTGTTAATCTTGGCAGGGGTAACATTAAATATGGCAATGTCAGGAGAAGGCTTATTTAGCAGAGCAAGAAATGCAGCAGATAAGTATAAAAAAGCACAAGAAGATGAGGCTATATTAATAGATGAAATGACAGAAGTAAGAAGGATAAGTACAGCAGAAGAATTGCAGCAATTAGCTGCAGAAGTAAATGAAGGAAATACATTTAATGGATGGACAATAATATTAATGAATGATATTGATTTAAGTAGTGTATGT
>CANQYG010000132.1 GCA_947628015.1 uncultured Clostridia bacterium | reverse complement strand
ATTAAGTTATCAGCAAGATAAAGTTGCAGAAGAATTTTATGAAATGTTATCAATTGAAAATAATGATTTTGAAAAATGAGAGAGGAGAATTAAAAATGAGTATATTTCAAGATTTTGAAAATGCAAAAAAGGAAATAGGATTAAAAAAATATAATGCTATAGAAACTTATTTAAATAATATTACTAATAAAGAAAATTTAGAAGCTTATTTTAAACAATTAAGTACTATTTGCTCTTTACCGATAAATAAATTGAATGAAACAATGGAAACTTTAAAAGTAAAATATGGTGTAGTATTATTAGATGATGTTCTTTATAAAAAAAATGAATGGCATAAATTTAATAATTGGTATAATGAAACTTATTTAAATAGGAATGTTGAAGTTACAGCAATTTGGGATTCTGATTATGATGATTTAAGATGTATTGCATTTTTAAGTGAAAATAATATTGAAAAAGCAAATATTATAGCAAGCTATGATTCTAAAGAATTTGACAATTTAGAATATAGTGAAACTAATAAATCTATATTCAAAAGTTTAATATATGATAATTTTGATAAGTACCTTGAATTGCCAAAAATTAGTTCATGTTCTAGTTTATTACAAGAAATATATGATAATGTTTGTGAATCAGATGCAACTATGTGTCATATTACAGAAGAAGACTGGCAAGAAATTTATGCGGATAGATATACAGACAAAGATATAGAAAAGTTAAAATCAGAAGTAAAAAAATATGAATTAGATGATGTTATTACTTTTGATGATACTGGATATAAGATTGTCGGTTGGGGTGATTTAGAAACACGATTTAATGATGACAGAAATTTAAATAATAAAAATGAATTTGAATATTGATTGTAAATTAAGTATTTTAAAGAGGAGGAGAAAATTTTTAAATGATTAAAAATTTAGATGAAATTGATTTAAAAGAATTTAAAAAAAATTTTGAGAGTGGTGATCTCATAATGTTAGATTATATAAAAGACTATATAACACCAGATTTAGAAGATTTGTATTATGAGGTTTTAGAATACAATGAAATATATGCTAATGGGTGGACTATTGCAGATTTATTTAAAATTGGTGAAACCGATTCATACTGGACAGAGCGAGCAAAAAACTTTATTAAAAAGCACAAAGTTCCAAAAAAAGATTATGATGAAAATATAAAATATTTTAATGAATATTGTGAGCTTAGAGATAAATTATTAGATGATTTAGGCTTGCTTAAATATATAAATGATGATTTATCAGTTAATGAAATTTCAAAATAATAATAATGAGGAGGAATATTGTAATGAATTATTATAATGTATATACGGTTTGTGGTGGTACATTAAGTGTATTTAAATATAAAGAAGCTGCCGAAAACTATTTTAAAAGATGTTACTATTCTAGTGATGGAGTTGAAAAATCAGACTATTCATCAGTTTTATTAGAATTAAATTCAAAAAATTTAGGAAAAGATCATAGCAGTCCATATTGTAATGAGATTTCAATAAATATGAATCAAAAAATAGATGAATTTTATACTATTAAGTTAAATGATAATTTATCGATAGATAAAACAATTAAATATTTTGAAGAAAAAATAAAGCCAATATTAGAAATATCAGAAAAGTATGATATAAATTTTAAAAGTAAAATGCCATTTAAATATTTTGGATCTGATTCTGAAAGTTATGTAAATTATAGTTTTTCAAATTACTATAAAGAAATATTAGAAAAGTATGGAGTAAATATTAGTGAAATTTATACAGATGAATGGTCTGATGGAAAATATATGTTAGCATTAAATAATGAAAAAATCGAATTAAAAGCTTGGGATAGGTTAGAAGATGTCATTGATAATACTAATGAAATGATTGAAATATGTAAAAATAAAGAAGGTGAAGTTGAATATGGAGATTATTTAAATTCAAGGAAAGAAAGTAATTTTAACTTAAATAATATATTTGTAAAAGATATGTTAGATTACAAATTAGAAGATGATGAATCATCAACTGGTGGTTTATCTTTTTCAGGTGAAACATTAAAAGATTTTATTGATGATGATATAGATGATAGTTTAAATACATCAATATTTTGGATTAATGATAGATTAAAGTTATGTGGAATAAAAGAAATTACTGAACAAGATTGCAAAAAATATTTTGATTCTAAAGCAAAGGAGGATGTAGAATTATGAATTTATTAACTAGAGAATTGGAAGAACAATTTGAAAAATACCCATTAGGTAGTCAAGAAGGGTTATTTGGTAATGCAAAAGTTATTGCTAAATTTTTTAACCCTACTGGGGTTGGAACTTGGTTAATTACGGAAGGTAGTAAATTAGAAAATGGTGATTATCAAATGTTTGGTTATTGCCATTTGGGAGATGATGAATCTGCTGAATTTGGATATGTAAACTTATCTGAATTAGAAAATTTAAAATTACCTTTTGGTTTAACAATTGAAAGAGATTTATATATGCCGGCAAATTTAAATTTAATTGAAGCAATGAAAAGAGAAGGAATGACAATACCCAATTATCTTTTAGAGGAAGATGATAATGAGCTATGAGTTATGAAATTGTAAAAAGAATTAGTCATAGAAAAAAAGATAATAAGATATTTATAACTAGTGCTTCTAATAATATTTCGCCAAAGTATTATTCAACTTGGGAATTTATGCCTGATAAAACAAATGATTATGAAAAAACAAAAAACAAAGAATTATATTTATTTCATGGAATAATAGGTGGAAGCTATCAATTAAGTAGTAGTGTAAATGAAAATTGGTTATATGCGGAAAATAAGTTTTATGAATATTGTAGAAATAATAATATAAGCATTTCAGAAATATGGAATCTTCCGTATCAAAATGATGGAAACATAGAATTGTTAAAACCATATTATGAAATTTTTAAAGGTTTTTTAGAAGAAAAAAAAGAAGGAAAATATTATTTAACTTCTAATAAGGGAATAATTATTAAAGTTAATAAAAACAACTTTAGATATTTGCCATATTCATATAATGTTAGTCTTAAAACATATTGTAAAGATTTTAAACATATATATAACGTTTTGTGCAATATTAGTGCTTACAATAGAGAAAAATATGATGTATCAATAAGAGAATATACATTAGATAAGAATATATCGGAATTAAAAGAGGATTGTTATGAATTATAATAATTGTGAATTTTATAAAATATTAATAAGGGGGTTAAGATGAAGCAAGATATTGTTAATGACTATTATAAATTTATTATAAATTTTGAGAATTATTTAAAAAAATATAAAATTTTAGAAAAAAGTGGTCCACTTGCAAAGAAATATAAAAAAGATTTTATTCACATTAATGACTATCTTAATAGTAATTTTTTTAATTGGAGAAAAATTAAAGGTGATATAAAAAATTATTTAATTAATTCAATTGTTCCTAATAATCCAAATATATATCTACTTTTAAAAGAAGAGGATGGAGTTAGTACAATTTTTCATGATTTAGCTATTGAAGATTTAATAAGATATTATAAAGATTGTGGAATTGATTTAAAAAAAGATGAAATAAAAGATAAAATTAATGATAGAGTTTTTAAATTAACTTTCCAAAAATCTATTAATTCTAAAATATATTCTAATAAAACAAAAGAATTACATTCTATATTAATAAGTTTAAAAAAAGTTTGTAAAAAATTGTTGGATATTTATAATTATCAGGATTTAGAAGATGCAGATAAATCCATTATTTTGATATGAAATGAAAAGGTGAACTTATGAGCTTATCAGATTATATAATGGATTATTTAAAAATGACTTTTAATTTAGACCTATATAATAGTTTTATTATGAATACTTTAAATAATTTTATTAGTTATGCTGTAGACAATTTTAATTATGGAAAAGATCAGCTAGCTTATTATTTAATTGATATGATTGATGAAGTTGATTTTAAAGAAATTAGCAAAGTATTATCCAATTATGAAAAAGAGTATTCTGAACAGGAGGGGAGAAACTATGAAACCAATTTTTAATTATAACAATGAAAATTTATTTTTAATATCTGGGAAATATTTTAATGAAAGACTATATCTTGGATTAGTAAATGAAGAAGGAGAATTATGGGCAGATATTACTATAAATTTGCCCGTAATAAGTTGTGCTAAAGATGAAATATTTATTAATGGTGATATATCTAAAGAATTAAAAGAAAAAATATTTAGTAGTAATGTTTTTAAAAAGACTGATAGAAAAATTAGATATAATTTAGGAACTTATGATTTAGCTAAAGTTAATTTGGATTTGATTCAAGAATATAAATTTAATATGTATTTTA
>CANQYG010000131.1 GCA_947628015.1 uncultured Clostridia bacterium | reverse complement strand
AGTAATAAGATTTTTCCCATTTAATAAATTTGGAAAAGTAAAATAGGAGAAAAAGTTGTTTAAAAATATAGTTGGAAATCAAAAAGTTAAAGAATATCTAAAAACATCTATAGAAACTAGAAATATTTCGCATAGCTATATGTTTATTGGAAAATCTGGAATTGGAAAGAAACTGTTTGCAAAAGAATTTGCTAAAAAAATAATGTGCTTAAATTATGAAAAAATGGATGAAGAAGATTGCAAATGTGAATCATGTATAAAGTTTGAAACAAATTCAAATCCAGATTATATAGAAATTTTTCCAGATGGAAAAACATTAAAAATAGACCAGATAAGAAAGATGCAAGAAAAAATTGCAGAAAAACCGATAATATCAAATAGAAAAGTATATGTAATAGACAATGCAGATTTAATGAATGAAGAAAGTCAAAACTGTTTACTAAAAACTTTAGAAGAACCACCAGAGTATGCAGTTATAATACTTGTTGTCTCAAATGAAAGTAAAATATTATCAACAATAAAATCTAGATGTATATTGGTAAAATTTAATCCACTTTCAAGTGATGAGATAAAAACTATAGTTCCAAATTTATCAGATGACTTTGTAAAAATATTAGAGGGAAGCCTTGAAAATTCAGAAAATATAGAAGAAAAACAAAATCAATATATGCAAATAAATGAAATAGTAGATTTAATAGGAAAAAAATGTAGTTTAGCAGAATTGTTTAATAAAAGTGAATTGCTTTATAGTAATAAAGATGATATAATAAATATATTAGAATATTTGAATGTTATTTTCTTTGAAAAAAAGTGGATAAGTCTTGTGGAAATAGTGGAAAAAACTAAACAAAAAATAATTTCAAATAACAATTATGATATGTGTATAGATTATTTATTGATGCATATATGGGAGGAAGTTAATGAAAAAAATTATAGGAGTTAGGTTTAAAAAGCCAAGCAAAATATATTTTTTTGATCCAGGTGAATTAGAGCCTAAATTAGGTGATAGTGTTATAGTTGAAACAAGTATGGGAAAAGAAATGGGTACTGTTTCAGTAGTTAATAAATTAATAGATGAATCAAAGATAAAAGATGAATTAAAAAGTGTAGTTAGAATTGCTGATAAAGACGATTTAAAACATCAAAGAGAAAATGAAGAAAAAGAAGAAGAAGCTCTAGAGACTTGTAAAAAAAAGATAAAAGAACATAAACTAGATATGGAATTAGTAGAAGCAAGATACTTGTTTGATAACTCAAAACTTATATTTTATTTTACAGCAGAAGGAAGAATAGATTTTAGAGACTTGGTAAAAGACCTAGCAGCAATTTATAAAACTAGAATAGAGCTAAGACAAATAGGAGTAAGAGATCAAATAAAAAGACTTGGTGGAAATGGAATTTGCGGCAGAGAGCTATGTTGTTGCTCATTTCTAAATGACTTTGGCTCAGTATCAATAAAAATGGCAAAAGAACAAAATTTATCATTGAATGCTTCAAAAATAACAGGCAACTGTGGAAGATTGATGTGCTGTCTAAAATATGAAGAAAATGTTTATGAAGATAAAATGAAAAAACTTCCACATCCAGGAGCTATTGTAATGACAGATGAAGGAGAAGGCGTAGTAGAAACAGTTGAAGTTTTAAGAGAAATAGTAAAAGTAAAATTTAAAGATGAAGAAGGAAGTAACTATTATAAAAAGTTTAATGCAAATGAAATAAAAGTAATTAAGGATAGTAAAAAAGCAATAAAAAATGATGAAGATATAGATCCAGAAGAATTGAAAGAGTTAGAAAAAATAGAACAATTAGATAAATATGATAAGAAAAATGCAGGCAAAGATGAGATATAAAAAGTACATACTAAATTAAAATATAAATATGAAGATTAAAAGTAAGAAAGGTGGTGATATAAATGGCATACGAAATTACAGATAAATGTGTACAATGTGGAGCATGTGCAGCATCATGTCCTGTTAGTTGCATTTCAGAAGGTAGTAGTAAATATGTAATAGACCCTGAAAAATGTATAGAATGTGGAACATGTGCTGGAGTTTGTCCAGTAGGAGCACCAGAACAAAAATAAACTAAAATGCAATTAATTAAATATATTTATACTTAAGATGAGGTAATAAAATATTTAATAATTGCATTTTTTTTGTAAGATTTAAGATTTAATCAATATTGAAAATTATATCATAAAAGATATAAAAGGTTTATAGGTAAATCCTTATAAAAACCTAAATATTATTATGCAAGGAGGGATTAATCAATTAAATAGATTAATATTCTATATAATTGATTATATGAGAAAAATGATAGCTATAATTATTTTTATTTTAATAGTAGCATTATTATCAATAAAACAGATTAATGAATACGAAAGAGGAGTACTATTTTGTTGTGGAAAGTTTAAAAAAATGCTAAATCCAGGATGGCACTTTGTCTTTCCAATATTCTATTCATTTAGAAAAGTAGATGTAAGAACAAAAACAGTAGATGTACCAGAACAAGAAGCAATTACAAAAGATAATGTGTCAATTAGAATAAATGCAGTATTGTATTATAAAATTTTTGATGCATCAAAGGCTGTACTTGCTGTTGAAAACTTTAATTATGCTGTAAGCCAACTTGCGCAAACAACAATGAGAAATATAGTAGGCTCAGTTTCATTAGATGAACTATTGACAGAAAGAGATAAATTAAGTTCAGAAATTTGTAAAATAGTTGATGAAGCAACAGACCCATGGGGAATAAAAGTTGAAAATGTAGAACTTAAAGATGTAGCTTTACCAGAAGAGATGAAAAGAGTAATTGCAAAAGTTGCAGAAGCAGAAAGAGAAAAACAAGCAGTAATTACAAAAGCAGCAGGAGAAGTAGAGGCATCAAATAATCTAGCCCAAGCAGCAAAAGCATTAAGTGCAGCACCAGGAGCTCTTCATTTAAGAACACTTGCAACATTAAATGACTTAAGCTCAGATCAATCAAATACAGTAATTTTTGCTATTCCAGTTGAAGGATTAGAAGCATTAAAAGGAATTGCTGAAAGAGGTAAAAGTAAGGAATAAGATAATAAAAACACTATAAGATGAATTAAATATCTTATAGTGTTTTTTGCAATCTATAATTAAAAATTTCAGTAATTGATTAATTTAATGCTGAATTAGTTTATAACTTATACCCTTTTCATCCTTAATTTCTTCTAAAGAATAACCACTTTTTTCTAAATTAATAGTAACAACTGGCCTTAAACTATACAAAATAACCGCATCATTTCCATTCTCATCAACTCCAAAACTACAAAATCCGTAAGAACTTATCCAAAAAGAATTTGAACTTGTAGCTATCATATCTAATCCAAAATTCGGGTTACTTTCATACACAATAATCGACCTACTTGATAACCAATAAGTTTCCAAATTTGTATCAATTCCATCTTTAAAAATTAAATCATAATATTTTTCATTTTTAAACTCATATTGTTTATCTTTATAGTCATGTGCATAATGAGATTGTTTAAAACTTGTCTTATTATTTCCTAATTCAAATCCATCAAGTAATCCATTGCTAGTTCCTTCACTTTCCCATATTAAACATTTTTTATCATCTCCAGAAACATGTCCATCTTTATATTCATATGTCCAGTTTTGGTCAATCAATCCCCATAATTTCGGATAACTAGTTTTTCCATTAGAATACGTTTTTGATTGTCCAAAATTTATATTTCCGTTTTTATTTTCTTCAGCCTCTTTCCAATCGGTAGGTTTATGACTATATTTCGTATAATCATAAGAGCTTACATTTTGAATATCACTTCTTCTTAAATTTGTTACACTTATTCCAGCTTTCATAGTTCCGTTATTATTATCGCCTTCATATTGACCAAAACATTTTCTACAGATTTCATTTATTGCCCATACTCCATTATTATATCCATTTACTCCTTTCAATGCTAATTTTTTTGTAGTTGGTTTTTCTGATATTATTCTTAATGTTGTTCCGTCATAGTCCCAAATTCTCCATTTTAGTTCTTCATTTTCACTAGATGTTGTAAATGTTTGATTTCCGCTTTCGTCTGCATCTGTTATATCGCCAATTTTTATTCCTGAAGTTTCTTTTGATATTACACATGTTCCATTTGTAGGTGTATATCCTGTAACGAAAGCACCTACATATTCACTATTCATTTCTTTTCCTATTTCACTTATTAAATCTTGTTCATCTTCTTGTGCTTTTTTATATTTATCTGCTGCATTTCTTGCTCTGCTAAATAATCCATCTCCTGACATTGCCATATTTAATGTTACTCCTGCTAATATTAACAATATTATTATTGTTACTAC
>CANQYG010000130.1 GCA_947628015.1 uncultured Clostridia bacterium | reverse complement strand
CTTTCATATTCAAAACTATTTAAAACTATTTCAACGCAACTTTTAATTGCTTGACTTTTCTTACTAATCTTTCTTGACTTCATAAATTGTAATAATTTTTCTTCTTCATTATCAGAAACATAAATTGAATATCTAGCCAACTTTTCACCTTCTTAATCTTTTTTATCTTTTTTTGCATTACGAATTTTATCTAATTCTAGCATTATAACAAATAGTAATCCAACAACTAAAATTTCAAAGCAAGAACTTTTCTCTAATAATAGAATAATAAATGACATCAAAAGAAGAACTACACTAAATACCTTACTCATAACTAAAAACACCCTCTTTCTACTTAAAAATAACCCTCTATAATTCAAACAGGATATGGGTTGCCACCATTTTTTTATGCAAAGCCTTTATTCATAAGGCTTTTTTGCAAAAAAAATAGCGCTATTCTTTTTTCGCACTTGCGAAAAATTGACAAATTTAGCACATTTTGTATTACTTTTTTAAAAGAAAACCTTTATTTATCTAAATAAAAATATGTTACTTTTTTTAGTTATCTTCTTCATTTTGATTAATTTGAAAAGTTTTAACATATTCTTTTGAATTTGAAATTAAATTAAAATTATTTTCTATTTTATACAATTCATTTATATATTCATTATTAATTTTATCTATTTCTGATACTATTAAATTTAAACGATAATCCTTAATTAAATCAGTATATAAAATTTTTGAATTTATATCTTTTATATCACTGTCATGTTTATACTCATAATTAATATAGTCAAATTTACTAGAGGTATGATTATAACTTATTGATATATTATTAATATTTCCATTGTACTTTAAATTAGAAAACTTTATATTTTTAATTCTATTATCTTTAAAATGATCTACATCAAATTCAACACCATAATGTTGTTTTACTTCGTTTAATTTATTTTTATATTTTGAATATGCTTTATCCTGCTCAACAATTTTTTGATTTAAAATTTCTTCACTCAAGGCAAAATTCCTCCCCTTTTTTATTATTTAAATTATTTATTAATGGCGATAACATTTGTTCTAAACTTTTTAGATTATTTTCTAATTTACTCTTATCATGAATAAGTAAATCATTTATATCATTACATTCATTAGAAGAACTTAAAGATACAGAAAAAGAATTGATATTTATTTTAGCCAATTCTTCTTTTAATTTTTTGGAAGCAGTGATACCACCATAATCTTCATCAAAAGCAATGATGATAATACCATTATAATTAGATTCTTTTATAGCTTCCACTAAAGAATAAATATTTCCTGTGCCATTAATACTTATTGTTTTTATATTAGGATCTACCATTTCTAAAGATAAGCTATCTATTATGCCTTCTGTAACATAAATGTGATTATTTATATTATTTTCATACAAAAGTTCTTTATTCCAAATATCACTTCTACCAGGATTCTTATATTTAAAATTACTAATTACACTCCTTGCAAAATAGCAATTTTTATTAATTGGAATTACTATTTGCTTATATCTTTCATCATAACCAATATGATATTTTTCTATAAGCTCTTTTGATATTCCTCTATTTAATAAGTAATCACTTTTGTATCTATTACTATAACATTTTTTATAATATTTAGAATAATCATGATGTTTCTCATAAACTTGTTCTTTTTTTTCATTAACTATTGGAACATAGTTTAAATATAATTCTTTAACCTTTGAAACTTTATCTTTAAATGATGTCAAACCATAATCTATCCCTACTAAATCAAAAATGTCATAACTAACACCACAAGAAAAACATTTACAAACTTTCCCTTTTTCAAAATATCTCATGCTTGGGTGTCTATCAATATGTTCTGGATTAAAACAATGAAAAAAATGCTTTAAATTATTTATATTATGGTATTTTTCTAAATAGTCAGGAAGAAGAAGCTTTAAATCATTTACACTACTATCTACTAAAGACATATTTCTTCACTATTTTCATTATTTTTAAAAGATAAATCTTCATAAATAGTATTTTTTCCATAAGTTATTTTCACAATATCTTCGTAATGAAAGTCATCCCATCTACCAAAAGTTTCTTCATATAATTCTCTTTCAGATGCTTTTTCAATATTAAAAGGAGATAAATAAGTGGAATTATAATGATTTTTTAATATATCTGCACTATATTTAAAAGTTTGTTCAATACCATTTTTATTTATTGTTAAATTAACTGTTACACAATTCTTATCTTTAATGGTATCAACAATACTTTTTATTTTATGATACGGATGCTCTTTATTATCCTCTATTCTTTTTAAAGCTTTCCTTCTTTCTTCTGTTATAGCTAGTCCTTTTAAAATTGATGTATTATTATCTATAATAAAATCTCGTGCTTCTTCTTCTATAAATTCATTTTTATCAGTTAAATAATCTAATACATCACTAGGCTTATTAGTAGAATATTTTATATATGAATTTTCTAATGTTTTTGATGTTTTTTCATTCATAAAATCATCTAATACATCTTTATCTTCGATTTCTTCAGAAATTTCAACTTCACTAATATTAAAAATATTATCTTTATCAGAATCTATTAAATCTGTTATTTTTTCGTTAACATCTTTATTTAACATATTATATAATTCAGATAAAGTAATAGACCTATTATCCCTATAATCCCATTTTAATAAATAAGTTCGTACAGAATATTCTGGATCAAAAACTTTATTATTCTCTTTATCATAAATACCACCATATTTAAAAGGAGAACTTAAATCAAAAAGTTCGCCTTTGTAATTATCTAACACATATAATATGTCTAATTTATCATTAAATTTAATTTTGCTAACCATAATTTTAGAACTATCACTATAATTAAATGTTTGTATAACTCTATTACTTTTTAAAAAATCAAAAAAATCATTTTCTATAATATCATCCCCTAACTATATTAAATAGAAATTTCTTCATTTTTAAATTTATTATCATAATAATCTTTAATATCATCTTCCCAATCATTTTCATAAATAAAAGAACTCGCACATTGCCAATCAATAATCTCAAAAACAAAATCAGCAAATTCTTCTATCATTTCATTATCAAAATTTTTAGCTTCAATAGTTTTAACAACTCCATTTTTTTCATATTCATAAAAATATTTATCATGTTCTAAACATTCTCTTATTTCTTTTTTTATTGAATTTGCAGAAGATATACCACCCATTTCAAGTAATTTATCCTTATTATCATTTACATAATCCACAAAAAGATCACCATCAAAATTACATTCAGCAATATAACAAATCTTATCTGGTTCATTTTTAAATGTTTTATAATCTTTATAACAATATCCATTATCAGTGCCCTCAGACATATACATAAGTTTATTATTATATTTAGAATCTTTATCACAAATCTTTACAACACTACCAATATCAGCTTGATACACAGTTTTAAAACTATTTTTATATAGTTTTTCCATTACCTACCCCTCCTAAATTAAATATTATATGTATCTTCGTTTTTATCCATATCATAGATATTATTAACTATATTTAAATTATGAGAATCTTCATTAGTAGATATTGCTAATAACTTATTAGAAATGTTTTCTGAAAAAACAAAATTCTTATTATAAGCAATATGTTTATTATATATGTTATCTAATGTATGAATAAGATTATTATTTATTTCATTTGGATTATCAACTAATTCTCCAAAACGAATTGCTAAAGCTCTAAATATTAGTTCAGGACTTTTTTTAGATAAAATATTAATAAGATTTTTAGTTGCACTAACTTCATCAGTTATAGGTGAAATCATTAGTTCATAATTCTTAAAGTTATCTTTATACACTTCTTTAAAATGAGGAAGTGTATTAGTTTCGTGAATATCATAATTATTAGCTTGTAAATATTTAATAATATTGTCAAAATCAAATAGTGAATTACAATGTATATGTACTTCTTCATAATATTTTTCTTGATCTCTACCATTAAAAAACGAAATTGCTTTTTTAGAATTAGAAAAACATATAGATTGTTTGTTACTATCATATTGTATTAATCCCATATCTTTAGATTCATAATAATCTTCAAGTAATGCATCAAAATCATAGTTACCTGAAACAACAGAAGAATATTTATTTGTAAAATTACCATTACCATCTAATAATATATTGAAAACTTGACAATTAACCTTTTGATTCATTTAAATTTCCTTTTCTTGTTATTAAATCAGCTAATAAATTACCTAATGCTAAAGTAAAATTTTTCATGCTTAATATTTTTATTTCATCGGTTGTACCCCAATCTAGGCATTCTAAAAAAATATCTTCACAATCTCGTTTAACAAAATTCATATAAAAAGAATCGAG
>CANQYG010000129.1 GCA_947628015.1 uncultured Clostridia bacterium | reverse complement strand
TATTGGATTGAAAGTTCGGATAGAGATTATGAATCTATGAAAAAGAATTTTGAAACAAAACAATATACATGGGCATTGTTTATTGGACATTTAACTATCGAAAAATTATTAAAAGCATTATATGCTAAAGTAAATAAAAATAATCCATATCCACCAAAAATTCATAATTTAGTTATACTAGCTGAAAGATGTAATATTGAATTAGATAATAGAAAAACAAAAATTTTAATGACTTGTAATTCATTTAATATAAGTGCGAGATATGAGGATTATAAAAATGAATTTTATAAATTATGTACTGAAGAATATACATCTGAACAAATAGAAAATATTGAGGAGGTTCGAACATGGTTGAAAGAAAAGTTGATATAAAAATTTTAAATACTGTAGAAAAATATATCAAAGAAATTTCAAAGCATTACAATATTAAAGCAGTATATTTATTTGGCTCTTATGCTAAGGGAACAAACACTGAAGATAGTGATATAGATGTAGCAATTATTATTAATAGTGACAATAATGTTTTTGAATTAATGGTTGAACTTATGATGCTAACACAGGATATAGACTTAAGAATAGAACCACATCCAATAAAAGAAAAAGATTTTGAAGAAGGAAATCCATTTGTTCAAGAAATAATTGATACAGGAATAAAAGTAGCATAGTATATGTGATTTATAAAATATTTATTAATTTTAAAAATTCAATTGTATATTAACAAAAAATATAGCATGAAAGGAAAAATATTAAGAGATATATCAGAATGGCAGGAAGTGAAAATTATAGAGGCGGAAGTTTGCCCAGATCATGTGCATATGTTTGTAGAAATACCACCAAAATTATCAGTATCAAAATATATGGGAATATTAAAGGGCAAAAGCAGCCTCATAATTTTCCAGAGGTGGTCAAATTTGAAGTACAAATTTGGCCAACGAAGTTTTTGGTGCCGTGGCTACTATGTAGACACGGTAGGTAAAAATGCAAAAAGAATAGCAGAATATGTAAGAAATCAATTACAAGAGGATATGATGAATGACCAGATAAGTATAAAAGAATATAAAGACCCGTTTAACGGTAACGAGAAACGCATGCGTCGGGACAGCTAAGGGCCTTGAGGCTCTGCTTGTAATAAAGCCTTTAGGCGATACGAGTAAAAAGCCCCCAGCTTAGCTGGGGGATAATTACTAAATTATGCATTTACTCACTATTTTATATTTTTATTTCTAATGTAATCTCCATCAAATTCATTTTCTAGTATATCCATATGTAATTTATCATAATATTTTCCGTTTAAAAATATTTCTTCTCTACTTTTCCCTGAATCTTTAAATCCACATTTTAAATAACATTTGTGAGCTCTTTCATTTATTGCAAGAAGGTCTAATCTTATGCTATGTAAATTCAAATATTTAAATCCATATTCTAATAATAGTTTTATAGCCTCTGTACCATATCCATTGTCTCTATAATCTTTATCTCCAATAAATATTCCTAGCACAGCACTTCTTCCAATCCAATTAAAATTCTCTAATCCTATTGTTCCAATTAGTTTATTATTATTTAATTCAATAATATCAAAATTTCTATTATTAGAGTTTTTGGCTGAATTTTCAAGATATTCTTTTTCTCCACTTAATGTTGTTATTTGTCCACTTCTACCAGTATAATCTGTAACCTGAAAATCATTCATCCATTCAGTAAATTTTTCTATTTCTTCATTTGATACATCTTTTGGAGATAAATATATTCTATCTCCTATTAATTTTTTAAAATATTGCATAATTCATTTCTCCTTTAATTTATCTTTTATAGATAATAATTTTTACAATTATTTTGAAAATCTGCTCAAATGAATTATATAATATATCTAATTTATCTGCAATTATTCTTATAGAATAAATTCACTTTATTTAGTATAAAAATATATTATCATTTCATTTTATAAATATGTATGGTTGAATGAGAAATTTTATAACACTAAAAAATAGTTGACTTTTTATAAAAAACAAGCGAACAAGTAAAATTTTACTAATTATTTTTATTTCGTAAATACGTATGCTATAATACAATATTATAAATGGAGGTGTTTTAATATGACTAATACCAATATAACTAATTTTAGAAAAGATATTTATAAGCTTTTAGAAAATACAATAAAATATAATGAACCGATTAATGTATCAACCAAAGATGGAAATGCAGTTGTTTTATCTGAAAAAGATTATAATAATTTAATTGAAACATTATATATTTCTTCTATGCCAAAACTAAAAGAAGAAATTATAAAAAGAAAAAAATCTCCAGATGAAGACTTTGTAAAAGAAGATAAGGTGGACTGGTAATTGTATAAAATCAAGTACCATAAAAAATTAAAAGTTTTTTATAACCAATTTACAAGTATTTATTTTTTCGTTATACTTGAACCATAAAGGTGATAAAATGAAAAAGATAGATAAAGAAGAATTACATACAATTTTTTGTAAAATAGAAACTAATAAGGAACTATATTTTAATAAACTATATGAAAATTATAACGGACTAATTTATGCAATAGTATTTTCAATCTTAAAAAATAGGGAAGATAGTGAAGATGTTGCTCAAAAAGTATATATAAAAATATGGAATATGGACAATCAAAAGCTTCCAAAAAATAATGAGGCAAGTTGGTTATATTCCATAACAAAAAATGAAGCAATAGACTTTATAAGAAATAGAAAAACATTATTAAATATAGATGAAATATACTATATAAGTGAAGATGATGAGTTAAATGAAATAATTGATAGAGATAATTATAATAAAATAATAGAAAAATTAAATTCAGATGAACAAGAAATAGTTTCACTAAAAATATTATCTAATCTATCATTTAAAGAAATTTCACAAATATTAAATATACCAGAAAGCACAGCTAAATGGAAATATTATAAATCTATTCATACTTTGAAGTTATTATTAGGAAACTTAGGAATGTTTATTGTAACATTTACTATTTGCTTGAAAGCAGTATTAAATCAAACAAAATCTTCTGATATAGAAAATGAAGTGCAAGAAGATAGTGATACGTCTAGTTCATCTTCACAACAGCAAACAACGCATGACGGGATAGGTGACCAAGAATTAACAATGAGTAATTCTACACAAAATACTACTGAACAAGTTGTAGAAACGCCATCTACAAATAATTATTATAAAATTGGCATTTTTGGAGTATCATCAATATTTTTAATACTTACTATAATTTTTTCTATTATTTTGACAAAACACCAACTAAATAAAAAGCACAAATCGTCTAAATAATAGAAAGGTTAAATTTAGGTGATATATATGAGCAAGAAAATATTGAAAATAATAATTATAGTAATAATTGCAATAGCATTTATAATTGGAGTTATGTATTTAATTGATTTTAACAGGATGAAAGAAGGAAAAGAAGTTTTATTTAGCACTTGGGACTTTAAATATGCACCTATTGTAAATGACGTAAAATCTAATGAAATTATTAATACAAAATATTCAAAAACAGTGGATAATACTAAAATAGAGATAAATATTCCAAATGAGTGGCATTATGAAGAACTACCAATAAGTGAAGAAAGTCCTTCTTATAAATATGCTTTAAAATTATACAAAAATGACGAGAATAAGTATGCAATATTATATTTTTATAATAATAAATTTGGAGTATGTGGTACAGATAGAACAGAAGAGAAAATCACTTTAGATAATGGAGAACAAGCTACTGTTGGTTACTATGGCTCAAGTAACGATTGGTGTGATATTTCATTTTATAATAAAAATGAATATATTGCAGTTTTAAATGAAGGAAATTTAACAGGTAGTGATGCAAATGACTTAATAAAATTTATAAAAACTATAAATATTATAAATGAATAACTATAACACAAGTTGAAGAAAACATATTCTTTGTAGAACCTGATGAAAATGAAGATAAAGCTATAAAATATGAAGCCATAGATTAATAATAAATACCCTAGAAATGTGAAAAACATATCTAAGGTATTTTTAATTGAAATATCAGTTTTAGTTATTTAGTTTCCTCTTGCAATAATTTGATTATGAGGGCTGTATGTATCTCTTGAAAGTAGCTGTCTAGAAACTTCAACTCCGTTTTGTTTTAAAATTCTATATGCGACAGCAGTTGAACCATTTGAACCGCTTTGTATCACTTTCGTTTGACCCTTTCCTAGACTTTTATCAGTAGTATAGGTTGTTTTATATGGTACTGTGCCAGTTCTATATGAAACGATTTCTACGTCATACTCATTTTCTTCTTTTAGACCATAGATTGAAACAGTTATTCTTTTATTATAGTTTGTTATATCTATTTTTATTGGATAACTTCTTGAGTTTTTGAATTTGAAATCAGGAGCACCCCAAGATACAGTCGCATCTGTTCCTATTGGAA
>CANQYG010000128.1 GCA_947628015.1 uncultured Clostridia bacterium | reverse complement strand
AAGAGGAAAAGACAGATGGAAAAGAATTAAAATGGAGAATATGGGATTATGATGGAACAACATTAAGAATAATATTATATAAATGTACAACACAAGGTTTGGAATTAGAGGGAACAACAGGATATAATAATGGAGTATGGGCAATAAATGAAATTTGTAGGAAATGTTTTGGACAATATGAAGATGGAGAAATGAAAAGAGGAATAAGTGTTGCAAATTTAAAAAGAAGTGATATACAAAAAGTAATTCAGTTTGACTATACAGAACCTACTTATGATTTATCATTATCTGATAGTAATGAGAAGAGACTAGTGGAATTTGGAGAAATAGACTCTTTTGAAAATGGTGGAAGGAGAACTGTTCCTAGTTTATGGTATAATAAAGATAGAAATTGGAATAATGATGAAAATGATTGTTTAAATTGGGAGAGTGAGGAAACTCGGAATATTTGGAAATGATGAAGTAAGTGTTAAGGACAATGAAAAGATTGAGTTTAAAAATTCATATTATGAATTCTGGTGCAAGGGTACGCTAAATTGGGCGAATAAAGACAGAAGTCTAATAAACGATATTTACTACAGTTTGATATTTCCATTGAATGGTAGTGATTCTATAACGGAGGATAATTATTTTTTAGGAACCAGAGTGTGCAAGTTAGGAACATATCGAGAGTGCTTCCGGATTATGTTGTGTTTATGATTATGCTGGTTACTGTGTAGTTAGAGGAGGTTCTTTATCTGGGACTGATGGTGTACATTACGAGATGAGACAAGCAGTACGACCTGTGGTTTCTCTTAATTTGGACATTCTAGGATTAAAATTGGAAGAGGTTAGTCGGGAATACTTACGAGCTAATAAATAAAAATAATTAAAAATAGTTAAATTTTTGATATAAAAAGATAGATGACTTAGAAATTTTATTTCTAAGTCATTGCGGTTCTAGGTATTTACCTAGCAAGTTTGAAGAATTGACCGTATCTGTCGATAACAGGGTAACCGTTTTCCTTAAGAATTTGTTCCACATAGCGTAAAAACATACCTTTTGATTCAAATTCAATGTTATCGGTTTTGATTTCGTATATTTTCTTATTAGAAGGAAAACATTCTTTTATCAATCTCCGAACCTCGTTTTCTGCTGATGAGTAAAGTGTTATCTTGCTCATTATAGTTAGAACCTCCTTGTATATATAATTATATATATTGTAGCATAATTTAGCTTATTTTGCAAGTTTTAGAGGCTTTTTTAGCTATTTAATAAATTATATTATAATATTTTTAATTTATTCTATTGTTTTTTAATTTTGGGTTTTGCAACAAGTGAAGCTATATATCCAAAAAATACGGCAGCTGCAATTCCACCTGCACAAGCTTTTACACCACCTATAAAAGCTCCGAGAAGGCCTTGCTCTTTTACAGCTTCAATTGCACCTTTTGCAAGATTAGCACCAAATCCAGTAAGTGGAACAGTAGCTCCACAACCTGCAAAGTCTATTAATTTTTGATAGATTCCAATACCACCTAAAACTGCACCGACTGTAACATATATTACTAATATTCTAGCAGGGGTAAGTTTTGTTTTATCAATTAATATTTGTCCAATAACACATAAAATACCACCAACTATAAAGCAATATAGCATTGTCATCCAATCAATACTTTGAAAATACTCCATTTTAAAATCCTTTCTAAAAATTACATTTCAATTGAAACTGCATGAGCTATGCCAGGAATTGATTCCCCTTGCTGACTTGTAGTTGAATTTGTCAAAGCTCCAGTAGCAATTAACAATAATTTTTTAATATTTCCTTCTAACATCATTTTATAAAGATAACCAGAAAAAACAGTAGCTATACAAGCACAACCACTACCACCTGAGTGGGTATCTTGTTTTTTCTTATCAAATATAAGAACACCACAATCATTATAGTTTGATGCAATATCATATCCTTTTGTTTTAGCTAAATCTATCAATATTTCTTTTCCAAGATAACCTAAATCACCAGTAATTATTGCATCATAATAATCAGGAGCTCTACCAGTATCTTCAAAATGTGCACAAAGTGTTGATAAAGCCGCGGGCGCCATAGCAGCTCCCATGTTATTTGCATCTTTTATTCCAAGGTCAACTATCATTCCTGGAGTAATGTGAGTAATATAAGGTCCAGAGTCTCTTTTACCAAGTACAGCAGCACCACTTCCTGTAACAGTCCATTGACTTGTTGGAGTTCTTTGATTTCCGAGTTCTAGAGGAAATCTAAATTGTTTTTCTGCACTACAGAAATGACTAGATGTTGCGCATAATATATTTTTACAAGCTCCTGAATCCATAAATACTGATCCTAGACATAAACCTTCTACAAAAGTAGAACAAGCGCCAAATAGTCCAAAAAAAGGCATATTACTATCTCTAATACCAAAACTTGAAGAGATACATTGATTTAATAAGTCACCTGCAAACACATAATCTACATCTTGACTAGAAATATCAGCTTTTCCAAGAGCAGTACTTACAGTTTCTTTTATAAATTTACTTTCTGCTTTTTCCCAAGAAGCTTCTCCCCAAAATTCATCTTCAACACATTTGTCAAAATATTTTGCAAGTGGTCCATTCATTTCTTTAGGACCAACTATGCTAGCAGTGTTTAAAATACTAGGTTTATTGTCTAATTGTAAAGTTTGTTTTCCTAATTTTTTCATTAAAAAATTCCATTCCTTTCTTGCTTCGCTCAAAGACACATATCATTGATATATTTAGGTTTTTAAGGCTACCTATAAACCTTTATTTTTATATAAAGAAACAAGCTATTAATCCTACTATTACTGATGCAGAAATACCATAAACTAAAACTGGACCTGCTACAGTAAACATTTTTGCTCCAACTCCCATAACATACCCTTCTGATTTATATTCCATTGCAGGAGAGACTATTGAGTTAGCAAATCCTGTAATTGGTATAAGAGAGCCAGCACCTGCAAATTTACCAATTCTATTAAATACATTAATAGCACTTAAAAATACAGCTAAAGCTATTAAACAAATAGATACTATAGTAGAAGAACTAGTTTGGTCTAAACCTTTATATTTGCAATAAAAAAATATTAATTGACCTATGCAACAAATTAATCCACCAACCCAAAAGGCATTAAAACAGTCTTTTAAAATAGGGGAAGAGGGTGCTTTTTTTGTTACATATTCATTATATTCTTTAGGTGAATCTGTTGGATTCATAAGTATTTACCATCCTTTCTATGAATTTTTATTAGTTAAATTATTGTTTTTGCTCAACCATAAATGTAATATCTAAATCAACATAGTATTCTGTAATTTTATTTACAGTTATTTTTGCACGTTGTTCAAGAATTTTAACAGAAGTAACAAAATTTATAGTTTTTGCAACCTCCTCAACAGTTTGAACTATTGCATCTTTCCAAGAAACAGTTGATTTTCCTGTTACTTGTATGTGTTTTTCAATTCCCATATGTCAACCTCCTAAATAAATTTATAGTTAATATTTCCAGTTATACAAAAAATATACAAAAATTGAAAAAAATATATTTACAAACAAATGTTTAAATGCTAAAATACTAATTGAATTAATGAGTAATAATATATGAAAGGAGTATCACACAAAGGTAATATGATAAATCATTTAAAAGGTATAATTGAAGTAAAAAAAGATAGTTATATAGTTATAGATGTAAATGGAGTAGGATATAAAGTTTCAATGTCAGATACATCACTACAAAAATTAAATTTGAATGAAAATGTAAAAATATTTACATATTTAAGAGTTTCAGAAGATGATATAAATTTATATGGATTTTTAAGTTATGAAGAACTTTCAATGTTTGAACTTCTCATTAGTGTTGGAGGAATAGGTTCAAAATCAGCTCTTAAAATTCTTTCAAATATAATACCATCAAAATTTGCTTTAGCTGTAATTACAAATGATGTAAATACTTTAAAAAAATTACCGGGGATAGGAGTAAAGACTGCTCAAAGGATTGTATTAGAGCTAAAAGACAAGATAAAAATGAGCGAACAAGAAGAAAAGCAAGATGAAAATATTATTCAAATAGAAGGCAATGCAAAAGATGCAAAGGATGCTTTGCAGGTATTAGGATACACAAGAAAAGATGTAGAGAATGTTTTAGAAAAAATCGATATAAATGGACTATCTGTAGAAGAAATAATAAAAGAATGTTTAAAAAATTTATCGTAAATAAGTTATATAAAATAAAACAATAGAAATAAAATAATAAAAATAAAATAATAAAAATAAAAGTAAATAATAAAACTTAAAGAATATAAATTATAAAAAGGGAAGTAAAAATGGACTTAAATATACCATTGGCATATAGAATGATGCCAAAAACTTTAGAAGACTATGTTGGTCAAGAACATATTTTAGGAGAAAATAAAATTTTATATAGAACAATAAAAGCTGACAGGTTATCTAGCATAATTTTATGGGGACCTCCGGGATGTGGAAAAACTTCTTTAGCAAA
>CANQYG010000127.1 GCA_947628015.1 uncultured Clostridia bacterium | reverse complement strand
AAGAACTTCTTACAACAATCTTTTTACCTCTAAATTTCGTTTTTATATTATTTAATACGTTATCAAGATTGTTTTTAAAATCATTATATGTAACAACTAAAATATTTTCTATAACAGATTTTTTTACCAATTCTTTTAAAGCCAACAATGTATTAGCTTTTGTTGATATAAGATTATTATTAATATAGCTATTTTCTACTTCTTTTTCATTTAAAGTATCTAATATCTTTTGTGGAGATAATCTGTCATAATAGTCAATTTTTACAGCATGTCCGCCTATTGATTCTATATATTTTTTTGCAGACATAACTCCCCATTCATTTCCGTGATATAATGTAATTTCAGCATCTGGATATTTTTCATGAATTTTCTTTAAATTATCTGTTGGGTCAAAAGTCAATTGTGGTATTACTTTATCTATAAATTTTATACTTTCAATAACACTTCTACGTTCTTTTTCATTTGATACATGAACTCCATATAAAGCATCAGATGCTTCATCACTAACTAGTCCAAAAATACTTATATCAGAATCTTTACTAGCTTTTTTTAAAGCTACTATATGACCATAATGTATTAAATCAACCATTCCAAAACTATATGATATTTTCATTTTTGCTTTTTCTCCTTTTTACTCAAAAATACATATTTCACATTTTTAATTTATGCAATAATATTATCTATATATTTTCTTGCGTTTCCATCACCTGCGATAAATTCTTCTTTAAATTTTTTTGTTTTTACTTTTTCTAATTCAAAATTGCAATTTATTATTTTTTCTAATAATTCATCTTCTGTTTTACAAATGCCATTTGGTAACTCTTTTTCTAAATCAATATAAAGTCCTCTTTTTTCTTCAAATTCATCATAATCATAAGCATAACTGTATATCGGTCTTTCTAATATTGAATAGTCAAGCATTATACTTGAATAATCTGAAATTAATATATCAGATATTTTCAATAGTTCATTTAAATTTGGATAATCTGAGACATTTATTATAAAATCATCTGTTTTTATTCCTAGTATTTTGTTTACTTCATAATGTGCTCTAAATAAAATTATATATTTATTAGATAATTTTTCTCTCCATTTTTCTATATCAATTGGTGGTGCTATAAAACATCCATCTTTATCTCTATTAAATTCTCTAAAAGTTGGTGCATACATAATTACTTTTTTGTCTTTTGGAATATTTAATTTTTCTCTTATTTTTATTATTTCTTCTTCAGTCGTTGTAAAAAGTTCATCATCTCTAGGATATCCTACTAGAACAACTTTTTCTTTTGGTATGTTACATACTCTAGGCATATTTTCTAAATCATATTTATTTTGGGCATACACTATATCGCATTTTGAAGTCTTAAATTTAAATGCATTTATATTTGCATCATTACCAATTTTTTTAAGGCTTCCATGCCATGTATTAATATATATTGTATTTTTGTTTTTGAATTTCAATCCTCTCTCAATTGATGAATTTGTTATCCAATATTTGGCTTTTAATGCAATAACAAAATAATGTAGTGTATCTGTTTTTATTTTTTCTGCTCCTTCTACCTCAAATTCATCTGGATTATGGAAAGCCCAATATATTTTATATTTTTTATATTTTTCTTGTGTTTTCATATATTCAAATATTACTCTTGTGCTATCATCATACTTCTTGCCTCCAAAAGAGTTCATTAAAATAATATCATCTTCTACTTTTATAAATATTCTTAATATGCCAAGAAATGAATTTAAGCAAAAAGCATATATTTTATATATAAAAGTATTTGTTTTTAGAATATTTTTTATTTTATTTTTTATCATTTTTTCCTCCAATCAAATCTATCACTCGCATGTATTCATTATTATACAATATTCTAAGTTTTTTTACAATAATTTTGAGTCTTTTTTTTGAACTTTTTAGACTTGTTAATTAAAAAAGTAATTTCTATTTAAATATAAATAAAAATAATTTAATTCTACATTAACTACTATTGTAAGATTAAAAGAAAGTTGTATAATATAAGAGTATAGGTACTTCTTGAGAAAGAAGGTAAATTATGAATTTTAATGGAAAACATCTTTCTTTAGAAGATAGAAAAATTATTGAACAAAATATTTGCAAAGGATTAAGAAAATTTGAAACTGCAAAAGAACTTAATAAAAGTCAATCTACAATTGGAAAAGAAATTAAAAATAACAGAAAACGTAAATATTCTTTAATTGATACTCCTCCTTGGAATTGCAAATATTTTAAGGATTGTATGGTTTGTACCAGTAAATGTATTCAATTTGAAGAAATACCTTGCCTTAGAAGAGACAGATTTGTCGGTGCTTGTAATTTTTGCCCTAATATTAAAAAGTGCAAAAAATCAAAATACTTCTACTATGCAAATGTTGCTCAAAAAAATTATGAATACACTTTAAAAGATGCTAGGCAAGGGGTAAACTTGAATACTACTGAACTTTATGAATTAGCACATATAATATGCCCTTTAATTAAACAAGGGCAATCAATTTATACAATTTTACAAAATCATAAAGAAATTACTCAATGTGAAAAAACAATCTATACTTACATAGAAATGGGATTATTTAAAGATTGGGGAGTTACTAATCTCGATTTACGTAGAAAAGTCACTAGAAAATTATCTAAGAAGAAACTTAAGAAAAGAGCAGAACCTGCTGACTATACTGGAAGAAAATATGAGGATTATTTAAATTTTGTAAAATCTAATCCATGTTCTCCAACAACTGAAATGGACACGGTATACAATCATCAAGAAGGTCCATATATTCAAACTTTCATTTTTGAGAACACAGGTCTTATGATTGGAATACTTAAACAACACAAGACAGCAGAAGATATGTCTGAAACATTAAATTACTTTCAAGACATTCTTCCTGATGATATGTTTAAAAAATTATTTGGATTGCTTTTAACAGATAGAGGTTCTGAGTTTGCAAAACCAGATCTTTTTGAAATAAATCACGAAACTGGTGAAATTAGAAGTAATATTTTTTATTGTGATGCTCAAATGTCTAGTCAAAAACCTCATGTTGAAAACAACCATATATTTATTCGTGATATTATTAAAAAGAAACAGAGTATGAAAGATATGACTCAAGATAAGCTTGATTTAATGTTTTCACATATCAATTCAGTACCTAGAAAATCTCTAGGTGGTAAAACTCCTTATGAAGCTTTTGAATTTTTCTATGGCAAAGAAACATTGGACAAGTTACATATACAAAAGATTGAAAAAGATAAGGTCACACTACAACCTTATCTTTTAAAATAGCTTTAATAGCAAACATCTAAAACAAGAAGTACCTATGGCTAACTTCATATGCCACTGTTGTGAGCACATATCTAAGTGAATAGAAATTAATCTTACACGAAAAAAAATTAATTTAAATTCACTCGCTTAAAGTCGGCCTTTTTTCTTGTCTATATTTTTATTTTACACAAAAATTAAAGAAAAAGCAACTCTTTTAATTAAATTTAATCTTTATAAATTGCATTTAATCAGTAATTAGAAGTTACTTTTTCTATATAGATTTTACTTTTTCAATTCACCAACTTTTTAGACTCATAACTTTTTGCTATATTTCTTTAAGCTTATAATTTATTTTCAAAAAAGGTAACACTTTTTTAGTGCTACCTTTACAATTTATCTATGTGTATTAATTATTTTACTTTTCTAATTTGCAATTTTTGTGTGCCATTCTAAGTTTGATATTTTGTAGTCGAATTTTTTGTGCTCTATTTCATTTTGTTCCATATATTTTTTTATCATATCGACTAATTCTGCTCTCATTTCCATTTGGTATTTTAGAATGTTTGGTAAGTTTACTTCTTTTACTGCATACATATTTTCTTTTAGTTCTTTGATGTCACTTTCAAAACTTTGTGATTTAACTTTTAAGTCATATACATCATCTTTTAATGTTGCTACTTCGCCTTTTAAATATGCTACATCTTCTTTTAGTTCCTTTACATCTTTTTCAAGGTTTGTAACTCTTTCTTTTAATTCTGCTACATTTTCTTTCAAGATTGCTACATCTTCTTTTAAAGTCCTAATATCCATTAAATATGGTTGTAAATTTTGCCATAATTCATCAATTGTCATAGAAATTCCTCCTTTCCTTTTATAAACTATTATATCATTGTATATTTTAAAACTACTAAAAAGGAATTAAAAAATATTGATATAAAATACATTGAAAAAAATCACAAATTAGATTCAAATAATTATCTATGTATATAAAAAAATTAAAAACAATTAAATATATAAAAAATAACATAGATAAATTATGTTTTTTATTCTAACATAATTATCTATGTTTTGCAAGAGTTTTTTTAAAAAAAATTTATTTATTTGTAAAACTTTATGTTTTAATTAACTTATCTGTTATTATTTGAATACTAATTTTTATTTACTCTTGAAATGATTTTCTACTTTTCCTGGAGCTTTTTCGCCCTTTTTTACTAGTTTTATTTCAATTCCTTCTAGCCTATAACTATAACCTGCTGTTCCTGCTGCCTCTCCATTTTTTGCCCAGCCCATCCAGCCAAATTCTTGGGCGTGTACTCTAT
>CANQYG010000126.1 GCA_947628015.1 uncultured Clostridia bacterium | reverse complement strand
AATCATAACCACCAGTAAAACTGGTGGTTTGCTCTTAGCCTAAAAGGCTTTTGTACTGGCTCTTCTGGGCTTAAGCCCTCTTGAATGGTTTGCCAACCGCATTTTTTTCTCAGGCTACCACTTAAGTGGTTCTATTCCTTTTTTTATTTTTCTCTCTTTTTCTTTTTGTTCCTCTTCAAATGGATCTACATATTCTTTTATACTTATTTGATCTCCTGCTATATCTTCTTGTAATTGTTTTTTTATATATTCTTCTATTGCCTTTTTATTTTTCCCTACTGTATCCACATAATAACCTCTACACCAAAAATGCCTATTTCCATATTTGTATTTATAATTTGCATGCCTATCAAATATCATTAAACTACTTTTTCCTTTTATATATCCCATTATACTTGCTACACTATATTTGGGTGGTATACTTACTAACATATGTATATGGTCTGGACATAACTCTGCTTCTATTATTTCTACTCCTTTTTGCTCACATAATCTTCTTATTATTACTCCTATATCTTTTCTTATCTTTCCATATATCTCCATTCTCCTATATTTTGGTGCAAATACCAAATGATATTTGCAATTCCAAGTGCTATGTGCTAAACTATTATTGTCTTTCATGACAAAATCCTCCTTTTTTATTTTTGTTTATGGTTGGCGAACCTTAATTATTATATCAAAAAGGAGGATTTTTTCTACTCATAGCTAGAAGCTTATAGAACCCCCTGTAAAACAGGGGGTTTTCGATGTACAAAAAAGACTAGGACTGCAATTCCTAGTCTTTTCATTTTTACTCATTTACATTTTTATTAGTCATTTCTTCTTTTGCTAAAAGCTCGTTCCATCTTAAGTCTGTTTCTTTTTGTAGCTCCTCTATCATCCACTCATTTCCTGGTTTAAATAAATGTTTAAAACGTTTTTGAGGTTTTAAAAATTCTTCTACTGGAAGCTTATTAGCTGGTTTATATGTTATATGATATACACCATTTTCTACTTCATATAAAGGCCACCAACAAGTTTCTACTGCTAATTTATTTATAAGCATTAAATCTTCTGTGGCATATCCCCAACCTCTTGGGCAAGGTGCTAAAACATTTAAGAATTTTCCACCTTTTATATTTATTGCTTTTTCAGCTTTTTCATATAAATCTTTAAAATTACCAACTGCTGCTGTTTGTGCTACATAAGGTAAATGATGTGCACTCATTATTTCTGTTAAATCTTTTCTTGGTTGCATTTTTCCTGGAATTACACTTCCTGCTGGAGATGTTGTTGTATCTGCAAATCTTGGTGTTGCTGATGAACGTTGGATTCCTGTGTTCATATATGCTCCATTATCATAGCATACATAAGTCATATCGTGGCCTCTTTCCATTGCTCCTGAAAGACTTTGAATTCCTATATCATAAGTTCCTCCATCTCCTCCAAATACTATAAATTTAGTATTTTCATCTTCTGGTAACTTTCCTTGTTTTTTTAATGATTTATATGCTGCTTCTACTCCAGATTCTGTTGCTGATGCTGATTCAAATGCAGTATGTATATATGAATCAGTCCAAGCTGTATATGGATAAATACAAGTTGATACTTCCATACATCCTGTTGCATTTGATACAACTACATGGTCATTTTCATTTACTGCACGTAAAACCATTCTTGCTACTGCTGGTGCTCCACAACCTGCACACATTCTATGTCCTGATGTAAATCTTGAAGGTTTATTTGCAACTACTTCTTTTACATTATACATTTTTATTATTCCTTTCTATATTATTGTTCTCTTAAACCTAAAAATCTATATGGATTAGACATATCTTTTAGATTTTGTAAATCTTCATATACCTTATGTATTTGATTTTCTGTAACATCTCTACCACCAATTCCATAAGAATAGTTAATTGTTGGAACCATTATATTTTGAGTAAACATAGATGAAACAACATCTTCATAAAGTGGTCCTCCTGTTCCATTTAATAATGGTACTCTATCTAATACTGCAACTGCTTTTTTGCCTTCTAAAGCTTTTGCTATCAAGTCTCCTGGAAATGGTCTAAATACTCTAATTTTTAATAATCCTGCTTTTATTCCATTTTCTCTTAAATTATCTACAACATTTTTTACAGTTCCAGCTGTTGAGTTCATACAAACTGCAACATATTCAGCATCTTCTAATTTATATCCTTCAAAGAATTCATATTTTCTTCCAGTCATTTTTTCAAAATCTAAAGCTACATCTGCTATAACTTTTCTTGCATTTTCCATAGCTTGATGCTGTTGTCTTTTATGTTCCATTAAATATGGTTGTAAATCCATTGGTCCTACTGCTATTGGCTCTTTTTTATTTAATAAATAATGTTCTGGTTTATATGTTCCAACAAATTCTTTTACTTTTTCATCTTCTAAAAGTTCAATGTTTTCAATAGCATGTGATGTAATAAAACCATCTTGGCATACCATAAGTGGTAACATTACATCTTTGTTTTCTGCTATTCTATGAGCCATTATCATATTGTCATAAGCTTCTTGATTTGTTTCAGAAAATAACATTATCCATCCACTATCTTTAACTGCCATAGCATCTGTATGGTCGCAGTGTATATTTAGTGGTCCTGAAATTGCTCTATCAACTAAAGCTAAAACTATTGGAAGTCTTGAACTAGATGCTATTTGTATCATTTCCCACATATATTCTAGTCCATTTGCTGATGTTGCTGTCATTGCTCTTGCTCCTGCTGCTTCTGCTCCTATACAAGCACTCATTGCACTATGTTCACTTTCTACTGCAACAAATTCTGTATCAACTTGACCATTATCAACATAGCTTGAAAAATATTGTGGTATTTCAGTTGAAGGTGTTATTGGAAAAGCTGCAACTACATCAGGGTTAATTTGTTTCATAGCATAAGCTGTCGCTTCATTTCCACTTAAACGTTCTCTAATACTCATATTATTTTTCCTCCTCTTCCATTACTATTGCTCCAAATGGGCATACTTTAGCACAAACTCCACATCCTTTGCAATAATCATAATTAAAATCTTTTCTTAATTGATCTTTTCCTACTGGAATTGCATCATCTGGACATACTGGAAAACATAGCCCACATTGCTTACATTTATCACTAATGTATACTGGTTTTGCACTTCTCCAATCACCTGTTTTAAATTCTCTTGCATTTCCTGAATCATATATTTCTCCACCTGGAGTCATTTCTTGCCAAGGTGTATTTTTATCTATATTCATCATTTCCTCCTTCTAGCTTGATTTTAAGCTAACTTTATTTTATTGTATTTTCTTTACCTCTTGTAAAGCTAATCTAATAGCGTTCATATTTCCTTCAATAACTTCTGGTTTTTTTGCAAATTTATGTTTAAAAGAACCTTCCATATCTTGTATAAAGTCCTCTTCTGACATTATTCCTGTAACTTTAACAATTGCTGCAAGCATTGGTGTATTTGGAAAATATTTTCCAAGTGTTTCTTCTGATACTTTTCTTGCATCAATAGTATATACACTTCCTTTGTATCCATTTAATAATGGACTAATTTCTTCAATTGATTTTGTTGTATTAATTACAATTGCTCCATCTTCTTTTAATCCTGCTGTTACATCTACTGCTGTTAAAAGGGTATCATCAATTACTACTACATAGTCTGGTTCATAAATGTTGCTATGTACTCTAATTGGTGTAGTACTTATTCTATTGTAAGCTGTAATTGGTGCTCCCATTCTTTCTGGCCCATACTCTGGAAATCCTTGAATATATTTGCCAGTATTAAATGCTGCATCTGCAAGAAGTAGTGACGCTGTTTTTGCACCCTGGCCTCCTCTTCCGTGCCATCTTATTTCAATTAAATCCTTCATTAATTGCCTCCTTTAAAACTTTTTTGCTTATGTTTATTTTTAATATATTAATTTGTACTTGTTTTAATTCTGCTTTAGCTAAAGTATATATTTATTTATTTTTAATGTCAATAAAATATTTCTTACCTATATTTATCTTTTGTCTGTTAGACCAACTAAATAATCAATAGATGTATTATAAAATTTTGCAAGTTTTTCTAAGCTATAAATATCTATTGTAATTTCTCCAGTTTCATATCTTGAATATGTCTGTTGTGTGCAGCCAAGTACTTGAGCTAATTTTGTTTGTGTCAAATCTGAATCTTCTCTTAAATCTCTAATTCTTAATTTCATTATTTTCTCCTAAAAAAAATTTATAAAAATTATATTTTATTCTTAAAACGTGTATTGACTTTTACACGTTTTACGTGTAAACTATTTTTAGGAGGTAAAACAAATGAATAATAAAAAACAAAGAGGAATTACATTAATTGCATTAGTAGTAACAATAATATTATTGTTAATTTTAGCTGGAATAACATTAAATATGGCTATGTCAGGAAATGGACTATTTAGTAGAGCAAGAAATGCCACAGATAAATATAAACAAGCTCAAGAAAATGAATCAATGTTAATGGAACATATAGCAGACGAAATGGAAAATATAAATATCGATTATAATCTTAATTCCCGACACTTTTTTTCAAATCTTAGAGTATCAATGATTATAGGTTCAGGAAGTTCGTCTTGTAGTTGTA
>CANQYG010000125.1 GCA_947628015.1 uncultured Clostridia bacterium | reverse complement strand
GGTGGGTATGGTGGACGTGGACCATAACCTCCTTGAGGAGCAACATTATAAATTGGTCGTGGTCTAGTTAAACCTACTGAAGCACAGTTCTTTGTCAAGTTTTTTATTTAAAAATTCCAAACTATTTTTACCTCTCTGCCTAATGGATTGGCCGGATTTTTTTCTCCTATGTATATTTTATCTATCCATTCATTTACAACTTCTATAGTCAAACTATCAAGCTTTTCATACTTTTTAAATAAATCAGTAGTATTTTTTAATTTTGCTTGTTTACTATATAAAATGTCAAGTTCATATTTTATCTTTTTTTGCCTTTCTTGTAATTTATTAACATCTTCATTATATCTTTGACTTAAAGTGATATATTGCTTTTCAGATATAATTTGATTAAATCGATCTTCATATAATTGTTGAAAATATTTATCTTTTAATATTATTTCATTCTCGTTATCATTTAATTCTTTTTTTAATGCTATTATTTTATCATCAAACATTACTTTATCAATCATATTTTTATTAAGATTATCTAATATTTTATCATCTTTAAACTTTGAAATAAAACCATTGATTTGGTCAAGAATATATTTTTGCAAAATATCAAGTCTAGTTCCACCCCGATTATCACAATTAGTCCATCTAGTTCTTCTATCACTACATACTAAATAATCTGCATTACATTCTCTACATGGACTTTTTTCAAATCTTTTGCCACATACACTACAATAAATTTTCCTATTAAATGGATTTACTACATTGCAGTTACAATCAACGCGAGCTTTACTAATTATTCTATCTTGAACAGAATACCATAAACTTTTTTCAATAATTGGTTCATGGGTATTTTCAACTACAATCCAATCCTCTTTAGAAATACGCTGTTTTCTATTATCTTTATAAGATATATTTTTAAATTTACCTTGAACTATATTTCCTATATAACATTCATTTCTTAAGATTTCTGCAAGTGTCCGATTACACCAGCCAGGTTTTTTCTCATATCTTGTAAAAATATCAACATCTAAATCTTGATCAAATATTGTGTAAGTTTCATATTGAAATTTTGGATATTTATTATTATATCTAATGCTTGCCTCTAATTCATATTTAACATTATTTAAACGTCTAATTTCATCAATTTTAACAAGAATATATAAGGTATCTTTAGGTATAATATCTCCAACATTTAACTCCTTCCAAATCTCATTATTATCAATATCTAAATTTTGTAAAGTTAATTTCTCACAAAATACAGATGAAGTAAAAATTTTTAAACCATTATCCAATCTACGCACGTATAAATCTACATAATTTGGGACTTTTTCACCAATGCTATTACTTTCAGTTAACATACCAATTGAATATATATTTATTACACTACTTTTTTCATTATTCTCAATAGTATTAGTTATAATGTAATTTCCTTTTTTAGATATAGATGAAATATTACCTCTTATTTCCATTGAAGGTGAATGGATTTTACTGCCATTCATTTTTTTATAATCAAGTGGGCTTGGTATTCTTGCATCATCCAAATAAGAAATTATTTTATAATACCCCCATCCACTATTATAAAGTTCAAAAATTTTTTTTACAACCTCACTTGCAACTGGATCTATAATTAAATGGTTTTTATCATCAGGATCTTTTAAATACCCATAAGGTGCAAAGGAACCAGTAAATAGACCATCTTCTTTTTTTGCTCTTAATGTAGCCCTAATATTTTCTGACGTATCTTCAAGATACCATTCATCTGTCATAGCAATAATTTGACTTGTTTTTTTAGTTTCTTTTTTATTATTGTCAATATGTTCTATATATGTAAAAAATCTTACTCCCCATTCCTTAAATTTATTATGAACATATAAATCTATAAGAGTCATATCCCTTGCGAATCTTGCTTGAGTTTTAACTAAAACAATGTCAACATTTCCTGCTTCACACTCTTTAATCATTTTGTTAAAATTAGGCCTATCTCTGTCAGAACCGGAAAAATCCTCATCATCATAAACTCCAACAATCGTCCACCCTTGCTCTTCAGCATATTTTCTAAGCATAAGTTCTTGATTTTTTATACTTTCAGAGCGTTCTTCTGGACTATCTTTTTCTAAATCTTCCTTTGATAATCTTAAATAAAGTACTACCCTCCTTAATGATTGAATACCTTTTTTTATTATTTTTTTCATATTAGCTAATTGTTTCCTCTCTTTCAATTAGCCATGAAATTAACAATATTTCAACCATATTAATTATACCGCATCTCCAATATTATTACAGCTATAAAAAGAGTTTTTTTCTAAATTATATATCATATTCAATAGTTTCTTATTAAATAAAATTTTTAATTCATCTAATGACTTATTATTAACATTATAAACATTAATAATATTTAATTTTTCTTTTGTTTCTTTCACATTTATCAACCTCCCCAAATTTTATGAAAAATCAATTAATATATACTTTTTTTAATTGATTTTTTCAATCTTTATGCTACTCTTTTATGTAGCTTTTAATATATATATGATTCTAATAATTTACCTACAAGAACTATTTGATATCCTTTTCTTTTTTGATTACAAGTAATCAAAGTAATATATCTTTCAGTATTAGTATTTAATATTTTTGCCTTTCCTGTTTTTGGTATATCATACTTATCAAATACAATATAATGATATTTAATGCCATTATAAAAAATATAGACATCATCTTTAATATTTACATTTATTAAATTTTTAAAAAAAGCTATATTACTATTACCAGAATGTGCGTATAAAATAAAATTACCATTTTCATTGGGATAATTACTATTTTTATCAACACTAATTGCATAATTTATAGATTTAAAATTCTTTGTACTATCCACTACTCCTCGTTTTAAACTAATGCTAGGTATTTCTAAAACAGCAGTATAATTTATAGTATAATTATTCTTTTTATTATCTTGTATAGGTTCTCCACTTAAAACATCTGCTGTATTACTATCTATAGTAGTTTCTTTTATATAATTATTAACTAAAATCGTATTTTGATTTTCGTTATTAAACTTAATCATAAATAATATTATCAATATTGCCAAACTTATAAGAATAAGTGCAATGCTTAATTTTTTCATAAACAAAGATCTCCTTTTTCTTGCTTTTCTCGTGCTTTACTTATATAAGAGTGCAATCTTTCGCAAATTGGTTTCAACATTTTATAATATTTTAAAAGAGTTAGAGTTTGTTCAGAGAATTCAAGCTTTTCATCATTTTCTACTTCTTCTCCAAATAAATTCTCACAAACTATCTTATAATTTTCAATACAAAGATAGTTTTCTAAATCTATTTCACCCATATCTTCTAAATTATCTGCCATTCTCGATGCTACATCTGAATAAATCATTGATTTTTCATTAAAGGTAGAAAAAATTTCATATAATTCTTCGATTTCTTTACCTTTAGTAAGTGTCAACCAGGGCCTATAATACTTATTACACTCATTTGCGACACATTCTGAAATCAATTCAAAGCTTTCATCTACTTCTGGCCTTTTTTGTGTGTTACTTATTTGTGTTTTACTAATATGTTTTTCATATTTGGTTATAAAATCATAATAATCTTTTACTATACTCATTAATTTCTTATCTTCCATAATACCTCCTTTTAATTTTTCCAAATAGATAGAACTGATTTTTTATTTTCAACATTTTCAGCTATCTCTAAAGTTAAATTATCATTTTTATTACGCATTAATTTATTTATTTCAAATTTATTTAGTAATGATGCTAATTCAATAGAATAAATATCATCTTTTCTATATTCATTTAAAATTTTTTCTTTAAATTTTAATCTTAATTCTTGAATAAAATTTAATAATATATCATCCATTTTATTTTTTGCAAGCTTTTCCTTTATATTTTTTTCCGCTACTACTACACCATTGCTTTTTCTAAATACCTTTTCAATTGTTTTAGTAGCATTTAATATTCCATCTTCTTGTTCTTGATTATAAACTTCTCGCAATTTTTCTACAGTATAATAATTTTCAGTTAATCTTTTTAGAATTTTGATTGATCTTTCACATATCTCTACGTTTTTATATTTAGGGTAAAGATCACTATACATATAAGTATCTCTAAAAATTGGATTACCAAAAGTAGGAAATATTATTGTTTTATATTTTAAATTTATTATTTCATTAGCAGTTAAAAGTTCTTTACCCATTAAAGATTTAGTTTGATTAGCACCTATTTTAAAAGGATCTGTACTCATACTCATAGAATTTGTTTCAATAGTTGATTTACCTAGCTTTTTAGCAATAATTTCTGCAGTTTCTACAGTATTGGTTTTTAAATAAACTAAAGCACAGTTATCCTGAATTATATTTGCAATTTCTTTACCATAAACCTGATTTAACTGTGAAAACGATTGTATAAAGAAATAAAACCTCATCTTTCTACTACGAGCAACTGATACTACTGTTTCAATTGCATCTAATGGTGGGCAATTAGCAAATTCATCTAAAATCCACTCTACTGGTATAGGCAAAGTACCATTATTTTCTGGTAAATTAGCAAATTTAGTTAAGTCTTTAATAAGCATACCTACTATAATTGTAACCAATTGAAAATAAGCACGATCTTCGTCCGGAACAATTATATATAAAGCAGTAGGTTTCTTTGCTAA
>CANQYG010000124.1 GCA_947628015.1 uncultured Clostridia bacterium | reverse complement strand
ATATTTACAAAAATGGCGAGATTTATCTACAAAGTTTATCAAGTATGATTCCACCAATTATTTTAAATCCAATGCCAAATGATAGAGTATTAGATTTAGCAGCAGCTCCGGGAAGTAAAACTACTCAGATGGCTTGTATGATGAATAACAATGGATATATTTTAGCAAATGAAATAGATAAAATAAGATATGAAAGGTTAAAATATAATATTAATCTCCAATGTGCAAAAATTGTGGAAACTAGCAACGAAGATGGGCGATTTATTGGAGATAATATGCCAAAAAATTTTGACAAGGTCTTATTAGATGTACCTTGTAGTGGTGAAGGAAGGTTTTTAATAAATAAACCAAACACATATAATAATTGGTCAGAAAAACAAGTATTAGAACTGGCTAACCTTCAAAAAGAATTATTTACAAGTGGATACAATGCACTAAAAACAGGTGGAACTATGGTATATTCAACTTGTACTCTAAATAAAACAGAAAATGAAAAACTAATTGATGGGGCTATAAAAAAATATAATATAGAAATATTAGATACAAATTTTAAAATAAAAGAAACTATTAAACCAAATTGCAAGGGTTTAGATAAAAATATTGAAAAAGCAATAAAAATTTTACCATCAAAAAATATGGAAGGATTTTTTGTATGCTTAATAAAAAAATGCTAATTGAGAAAGGATTTTAATATGAAGATAGGAATAGTAGGATTACCTAACGTAGGAAAAAGTACACTTTTTAATAGTATAACAAATGCAGGAGCAGAGTGCGCAAATTACCCATTTTGCACAATTGAACCAAATGTTGGAGTTGTTCCAGTACCTGATGAAAGATTAGATGTTTTAGCAAAAATGTATGAATCTGACAAAATAACACACGCTATTATTGAGTTTGTAGATATAGCAGGATTAGTAAAAGGAGCAAGTAAAGGGGAAGGTTTAGGAAATAAGTTTCTATCACATATTAGAGAAACAGATAGCATACTAGAAGTTGTAAGATGTTTTGATGATAGCAACATAGTTCATGTTGATGGAAATGTAAATCCAATTAGAGATATAGATACAATTAATTTAGAATTAGTGCTTGCAGATTTAGAAACAGTTAATAAAAGAATTGAAAGAGCAGCAAAACTTGCTAAAGGCGACAAAAAATATATTGTAGAAGAAGATACTTTCAAAAAGGTAAGAGATGCTTTAGAAGATGGCAAACCGGCAAGAACGGTGCCTTTAACTGATGAAGAAAAAGAGATTATAAAAGATGCTTTTTTACTTACAATGAAACCTATAATGTATGTTGCAAACATTTCTGAAGAAGATATAGGAAAAGAAGACAATGAGTATGTAAAACAAGTTAAAGATTTTGCAAAAAATGAAAATGCTGAAGTTGTAAAATTATGTGTAAAAATTGAAGAAGAATTATCAGCCTTAGAAGGTGAAGATAAAAAAGAAATGCTAGAAGCTATTGGTCTTGAAGAATCTGGATTAGATAAGGTTATAAAAGCAAGTTATGATTTATTAGGTCTTATGTCATTTTTAACAGCTGGAAAAAAAGAAGTTAGAGCTTGGACAATAAATAAAGGAACAAAAGCTCCACAAGCTGCTGGAAAAATTCATTCTGATTTTGAAAGAGGTTTCATAAAAGCTGAAATCGTTTCATATAATGACTTAATAACTAATGGAAGTTATCAAAAAGTTAAAGAATTAGGTCTAGTTAGATTAGAAGGAAAAGATTACGTAATGCAAGAAGGAGACATTGTTGAATTTAAATTCAATGTTTAAATTGGTAAAAATTAGATAAAATTTTGAAATAAAATGTATAAAAACATTGAAAAATGAGAAAAATATAGATATGTAAAAAAAGTAACAAAAAAGTAATGAAAAAAATGTAAAAAAATGTTGACTAAAATAAAAAAAAAGTATAAAATTAAAAATATAGGAAATTGTAATATTTTTCATATTATATTTTATAATAATTTACACATACTAAAAATATGATTAAAAAAAGTGAGGGAAACGTTATGATGAAAAATTTAAGAAAATATGCTTTAATATCTTTATTAATGGTTTTAGCAATAGTAGTATTATCTACTACATCTAATGCAAGTGGAGAATTTTTACAAGGAAGTGGTAGTGAAGGAGATTTATTACTTGTAGATGTAAATCAAACAAGTGAAAATACTACAACTACTCCAGAACCTAATACTGTTAGTACAAATATTTTAGGAACAACAAATAATGTTCAAAAAGTTAATAACATAAATGATGCATCAAAAGATATACCACAAACAGGAGAAAATGATGTATATATGATTGCTACAATTGGAATTATAGCAGTAGCTATTGGTGGATTTACTTATGTTAAATCAAAAAAATATGATATAAAATAATTATTATAAATATAAATTAAAATAAAAGGGGCGTAAATTTAATTTGCGCTTTTTTTGTATTTTCCCTTTAAGTTTTATTTTTTATATGATAGAATACAATTAAATTTTAATACAAATTGACATAAAGATTATGTGTATGTGGAAAGGAGTAAATTTTGTATAAAAGAGTATTATTAAAGCTAAGCGGAGAAGCTCTTGCAGGAGATAAAAAATTTGGAATTGATGAAGATACTATAGATAAAATATGTGATGCTATAAAAAATATATATGACTTAGGAGTTGAGATAGCTATTGTTGTTGGTGGAGGAAATTTTTGGAGAGGAAAAAATGGAGAAAACATAGAAAGAACGACAGCAGATTATATGGGAATGCTTGCAACAGCAATGAATGGATTAGCTCTTCAAGACGCTATTAAAAAGAGAGGAATTGAAGCAAAACTTCAAACAGCAATTGAGATGAAAAAAATTGCAGACCCATTTACACAAAGAGATGCAATAAAAAGTTTAGAAAATGGAAATATATTAATATTTTCTTGTGGAACAGGAAGTCCATTTTTCTCAACAGATACTGCAGCAGCACTAAGAGCAGTAGAAATTGAGGCAAATGCAATATTAGTTGCAAAAACTATAGATGGTGTATATACGGCTGATCCAAAATTAGATTCAAATGCAAAAAAATATGAACATATCACATATCAAGAAATACTAGAAAAAGATTTAAAAGTTATGGATTCAACAGCTATATCACTTTGCAAAGACAATAATATGCCACTTGTAGTATTTGCTATGAACAATCCAGATAATATAATAAAAGCTGTAAATGAAGATAATGTAGGAACAAAAGTTGAATAGCATACAAGCTAAAAAAATAAGCTTGATTAGAAAAATTAAATAAAGTTATAAAATTATTATAATTAATTATAGATAGGAGAGTTGTATGAGTTTAGATGTTATGAAGGAAAAAATGGAAAAGGTAATTAGAAACTTAGAAGAAAATTACCAAGAAGTAAGAGCAGGAAGAGCTAATCCTGCAATATTAAATAAAATTCAAGTTGAATATTATGGAGCACCAACTCCACTTAATCAAGTTGCAAGTATATCTGTACCAGAGGCAAGATTAATTGTTATTCAACCTTGGGATAAAAGTATTTTGTCACAAGTAGAAAAAGCTATTGAAATAGCAGGAATAGGAATTCATCCAGTAAATGATGGTCAATTAATTAGATTAGTTTTTCCAGAATTAACAGAGGAAAGAAGAAAAGAAATAGTTAAGGATATAAAGAAAACAGCTGAAGAAGCAAAAGTTTCTATTAGAAATATTAGAAGAGATGAAATGGATGAGGCTAAAAATAGTTTAAAGAAAAATGAAATTTCTGAAGATGAAGAAAGAAGTCTAGAAGAAAAAATACAAAAAGCAACTGATGAAAATGTAGCAAAAATTGATGAAATATTTTCTAAAAAAGAAAGTGAAATAATGTCAATATAAAAATAATAAAATTATAGTAAAAAAGTTTATAGGTGTCTTTTAAAAGCCTAAATATTTCTTTAAGGAACAAATTAATTTATGGAGAATTCTAATATAAAGCATATAGCAATAATAATGGATGGAAACAGAAGATGGGCAAAACAAAATAATTTAGAAACATCACAAGGTCATAAGAAAGGTGCTGAAGTTCTAGAGCATATTGCTAAATATTGCAATAAAATTGGACTAAAATATTTAACTGTATATGCTTTTTCTACAGAAAATTGGAAAAGAACAAAAGATGAAGTTGGAGCAATAATGAAATTATTAGAGCTTTATCTTGATAGATTTTTAAAAACAGCAGATTTAGAAAACATTAAATTAAGAATTTTAGGTGATAAAGAAGGCGTTCCTGAAAATATAAGAAAAAAAATGTTAAAGATGGAAGAAAAGACAAAAGACAATACTGGACTTAACTTTAACATAGCATTTAATTATGGTGGAAGAGCAGAAATAGTAAGGGCAACTAAAGAGATATCACAACTTGTTCTAGAAGGAAAAGTTAAAATTGATGAAATTGATGAAGATATGATTTCTAGCAATTTATATACTTATGGTCAAGATGATCCAGATTTAGTTATAAGAACATCTGGAGAATGTCGAACAAGTAATTTTTTACCTTGGCAAACTACATATTCAGAGTTTCTATTTTTAGAAAAATATTGGCCAGATTTTACAACAGATGATATTGATAAGGCGATAGAAGAATATTCTAATCGACACATAAGAAAAGGAAAATAAATTTTATATGAAGGTTTATAGG
>CANQYG010000123.1 GCA_947628015.1 uncultured Clostridia bacterium | reverse complement strand
GAAAGCCATACCAGCGACAAGCATAGAGCCAGCAAGTGTAGATAATAATAAAGTCTTTTTCTTCACTTTTTATTTCCGGCTATGCCGGAAATATAGATAATAAAAAAAGAAATTGCAAAATTTTTATTATATAGATGTATAAAACTTTCGTTTATAATGTAGCCTTTTAGGCGTAAAAAATCCCGGCTTAGCCGGGATTTAATACAATAATAATAGTGAATCTATCTAAAATATTCAATATCCGATGATTTATTAAAATCTCCTCTTGAATATGAACCGTATAATTTTAATAATAAAATATTTTATTTTTTCGAAAATTAATTTTAAGGCGTTTTTTACTAATTTTATAATATATAAGTCCATCAACAGCTTTTTGAAATTCAGGAACATTTTGAACTTCATCTAAAAATATATAATTGAAGTTATATAAGAAATTCGTTTTTTTTGGGAATATAAATAAAAAAAATACATAAACTATTGATAAAAATGCTATTATATGTTACAATTTAAGTATAAAAAATGCAACTATGATAAGCAAAAATAACATTTATTTCAAAAGAGGTGTTGAATTTGGAAAGATTATTGTATAAAAATTTATTAGAATGGAAAAATTCAAAAGATAGAAAACCATTAATTCTAAAAGGCGTTAGACAATGTGGAAAAACATGGCTACTTAAGGAATTTGGTAAAAAAAATTATGAAGATGTTGCATATTTTAATTTTGAAGGTAATGATTTATTGCAAAAAATATTTTCTCAAGATTTAGATGTTATAAGGATTATAGAGGAATTAAGTATATTAAACAATAAGGTTATAAAGCCAAATAATACTTTAATTATATTTGATGAAATTCAATTTTGTAATAAAGCTTTAACATCTTTAAAATATTTTTATGAAAATGCACCTGAATATCATATAGTATGTGCAGGCTCATTACTTGGAATTGCTCTTGCAAAACCATTATCTTTTCCAGTAGGTAAAGTTGACTTTTTAGAACTAAGGCCTATGAACTTTTATGAATTTTTACTTGCAAATAATGAACAAATGTTAATAGATTATCTTGAAAAAGATAATATGAAAGAACAACCAACATTTGAGAATAAGTTAATAAATTATTTAAAATATTATTATATAATTGGTGGAATGCCTGAAGTTGTTGATAAGTGGGTTAATACTAAAGATATAGAACAAATTGAAAAAATTCAGGATATTATTTTAAATTCTTATGAATTGGATTTTGCAAAGCATGCTCCTATATCAGATACACCAAAATTAAGCTTAATATGGGATTATATTCCTAAAGAACTTTCAAAAGAAAATTCAAAATTTGTATATGGACATGTAAAACCAGGAGCTAGAGCAAAAGATTTAGAAGATTCTTTACAATGGCTAATTTCGGCAGGATTATGCTATAAGGTAAATAAAATAGAAAAACCTAATATTCCTATTTCTAGCTATGCAGATATGCAAAGCTTCAAGATATATATGTGTGATGTAGGATTGCTTAGAAGAAAAGCCAAAGTAGATGCAAGTATTATACTATCAAATGATTCTCAGGTGTATACAGAATTTAAAGGTGCAATAGCAGAAAATTTTGTATTACTTGAATTAATTTCATTGAATGATGATATTCCATTTTATTGGACATCTGGAAATACTGCAGAAGTTGACTTCGTATGGCAATTAAAAGATAAAATAATTCCAATTGAAGTTAAGTCGGGAGAAAATATTGGCTCAAGAAGTTTAACACTATATAGACAAAAATATAATCCATCTTTAGCATTAAAAATATCTATGAAAAACCTTGACATTCAAGATAGTATAATAAATATACCGTTATATTTATTATGGAATTTAAAAAATTATATAAAATAATAAATGGAGACTATCATTAAGATAGTCTTTACTTGATTAGGTATAATATAATTGCAAGTTATGAATCTACCAGAGCTTTAAAAGATGCAATGTCAAGAGATGTTTCTGTAGGATACTACCCAACTGAAGAAGATTTAACAGCAGTAAATAACTGGTTAAGTTCATTCGAAATTAATTGTAAAGAAGTTAGTGTATCAATATCTTTCTAAGGTAACAATAACATATGCTGGAGAAGAAATATTAACAGTACGAGGACTTAAATAATACTTATTAAGACCACAAAAAATACAAGAGTTAATTAAAACTCGTGTATTTTTAAACTTTACACAAACTTTTCTATATACCTGAAAAGACATTGACTTTTTTAATAATTTAACTTTGTATTTTTTATCAATTTTATATTGACTTTTACACAGGAAAATTATTAACTATAATACTTAATACAAGTTATAGAAAAATAATACAATAGTTTTTGGATATTTTTTTATGCGTATTACAAGATAGTATCTTAATTCCATTATATGAAGTAACCGGCAAATTTTCTAAAGTAAAAATATATTTTGGATAATGAGCTGAAACTTATATAAAAGTAAAAACTTTTTGTAATATAGTGAAAAAAGTAAAAAATTAAGTTTTTGCACATTTATATTACCTTATTATTCTAAAAATATGTATTTATTACACAATATTCATAGTAAAAATCTGCATTTGCTATTCAATATTCGTAGTAAAAATATGCAAGTGAGTATTGAATAAAAAAAATATATATGATAAATTTATTATTATAATATTAATATTTCAAGATTAAATATGGTTATATAATTAAACTATCTCTGCAATTTAGAAAAACCTAAATTATAACCTTTGCTTATTTATAAATATGAAAAGGGGGTTATATATTTTGGATAATATATATAGTGAAGAAAATGTAAATGAGAATTATACATATAGTAATATGACTAGTTCATCACACACAAAGTGGAATTGTAATTATCATATAGTATTTATACCTAAATATAGGAGAAAAATTTTTTATCAAAAGAAAAGATTAGAAATAGGGAAAATTTTAAGAAGCCTTTGTGATTGGAATGAAGTAAGAATTATTGAGGCCAAAGTATATCCTGATTATGTGTATATGTTTGTGTCTATACCTCCTAAATCTTCTGTATCAAAATTTATGGGAATATTAAAAGGAAAAAGTAGTTTAATGATATCTCAAAGGTGGTCAAGCTCTTTATCTGATTTTGGTCCAAGAAATTTTTGGTGTCGAGGTTACTATGTTGATACTGCTTGTAAAAATGAATCTAAAATATTGGAATATGTAAAAAGTCAATTGCAAGAAGATATAAAATATGAAAAAATAAATGTAAAAGAATATAACAATCCATTTAGAAAAATGTAAATCATCAATATTTAAAACGATTTTTTTATAATAATTTACCATTATTTTGGATATAAATAATTAATAAATAAATTATAAATATCATATTTCCCGACCATTTTTGATAATAGTATATTAAAAAGTGGTCGATAAATTTGTATTATAATAATACATTTATCATATATATTTTTAATTCAATACTCATTTGCATATTTTTACTACGAATATTGTGAAATAAATGCATATTTTTAGAAGTATATTTTTAAATATTACAAAAGTTAATTTCAAAAAAAAATGAAAAATCTCCTTTACTGAATTACGATTATTATAATCGTGTTTCAGTAATGTTATACAATATATTTTTTTATCTTTTATTTATAAAAATATGTTTCAAGATAATACCTTTGAATAAAAATATTACTTTGAAAATCAATATAATATTTAGTCATATATATTTTTTCTATGACCTACTTCTAACACTAATACAATTACTTTATCATCTTGAATTTCACATATTGCTCTATAATCTCCAATACGATAACGCCATTGTCCAGATTTATTTCCGACTAATCCTTTTCCAAAATTTCTAGGATTAGTACATCCTTCAATATTTTTTTCTAACCATCCAATTATTAGTGCAGAAATTTGTTTATCTAATTTTTTTAATTCTTTCTTTGCTTTTTCAGTAAATACAACTCTGTACATTATATGTTTAACTCCCTTTTTATTTCTTCAAGTGTATAAGTTTTAGGATTCTTTTTATATTCTTCCATAGATTTTTCGTATGCCTTTAGGTCATATTCATCTTCAATTTTTTCAATTACTGCATTTCTTATTAAATCGGATAAAGACATATTATTAAGTTCTGCGTATTTTTTTATTAATATTTCATCTTGTTTATTTAATCTTACTGAAACAGTCATTTATTTTCACCTCTCTTGTAATACATTGTAATACAAATATTAAAATTTGTCAATATTAATATATATATTATCTTTAATATTAAAATATATTCATTATAATAAAAAATGTTTTACCTTTTTATTGTAAAATCCGTTTTAAAAAGTAAAAATTATAAACTTTCTGTAGGTTATATTGGAAAATTAAAGTGTGATTTCATTGCACGATCTAATTATGATAATTATTATTATATTCAAGTATCTAAAGATATTACTAATAAAGATATTGAAGAAAGAGAATATAGACCATTTTATATGATCAAAGAATTATATCCAAGATATTTATTTACTATGGACATGTTACTTCAAAAACGTGATGGAATAAATCATGTAAATATTGTTGATTTTATTTATAATAATAAAAATTTATAATTTCAGAATATTTGCCAAGTGAAACCGATATAGTAGTTTCAATATGTAAAAATCTAAAAGGGATGAACCTATATCATCCCATAATAATTTAATATTTAGTTATATATATTTAACTCCTTTTTCATTTCTTCAAGTGTATAAGTTTTAGGATTCTTTTTATATGATTCTATACCTCTTTTCCCCGGCAGAGCCGGATTTTTTTTTATTGTTTTCCCGGCTTTGCCGGTAATACTATTAACTATAGAAAGGTCTTTACTAAATTATCTAATCTTTCTATCGGCGATTCTTTCGACATTATTTCTAGAGATCGGTC
>CANQYG010000122.1 GCA_947628015.1 uncultured Clostridia bacterium | reverse complement strand
CTTTAACACTCTTAACTTTGAATTACAAGCTAAAGCTATTATGAATGGTGAAAGTATAAAAGATAAAAGAATTCAGGAAGTTAAAGCTAATTCTGAAACAGATACTTTAATAATTAAGGAAGTACCAAGTACAGCTACTACAGCACTAGAAGTTCAATTAGTAGGTATTCCTGAAAACAGTAAAATTTCAAGTGATGATGGTATAGAATTTGTTAATTCTACACCTGCTACTATAAGAAATATAAAAGTCCCTGCTACTCCTGATGTATACACATTTAATATTGAATCTGATGGAGAAACAAAGACTGTAACTGTAGATGTTCAAAACTGTACTATTCCTACAATTAATAACATTACAGAAGTTCCTGAAGCTGAATTATCAAACCTAAATGAAACAGTTGCTAGTGATATGAAACATGGAGAAAGCATTTGGGGAAGTGACACAACATCAACAAGTACACCAGGGAAAAAATTTAGTCCTCTTGCTTTAAATATAAATGTTAATAACTTAAAGAAAACTACTGTAAGTGGAAACGACAACATAGTTGATGAAGGAAAAGAAATTGCTGTAAAAGTAAATTTAAGTGCTGAATACAAATTTTATGATAATGACGATGATTTAGTTGCATATGATACTAAGACAAATAAAGAATTGCCAACAGTTTCAGCTGAAAAAGGTAAATCTTATTATGTTTATGTAAATTCAAATTATAAGAGCAGTGATATTATGCTTGTCAATACAAATACAACAACTAAACAGATATCACAAAAAGTAACTAATACTGATTTCGTTACAGTTAATATTACTAATTCTGGTACATTAGGTATACCTGAAACTTCTAAAAACTTATCTATGAAAGTTGCTGAAAATTCTACGAATAAACAATTAAAAGTTAACCAAGGAGAATCAGCAGAAGGAAAAGCTGATGGCGGTTCTAATCCATATGAAGTTGCTGAAGTTGAACTTGATAAATCTGTAAGAAATACAATTAATCTTTATGCTAAAACAGATTTATTACAAGAATACGAAATAAATGGAAATAAAGGAAAATGGGTAGGTTTTAAAATTGATGTTGTAAAAGCTAAAAAATTTGCAAGTAACGTTGTAGCTAGTAAAATAAGTGATGAAAATAGTGTTCTTGTAAGTACTGATTTTATATCTGATACAAGTGTAAATAGTAAACTTACAACAGGTAATCAAAAGTGGACTACACAAGCTATAATATGGGTTAAAGTTCCTGAGTTTGAAACACTAAATAGTAATATGAAATCATACACAGTTGAATTTACATACAGTGCTGAAGGAGAAAATACAGAAAAAGCAGAATACACAATAAATGTTTATAATGCAGGATATACCTACGTTACATCTATAGAACCTGCTGATGAATATACAAAAAATGTCATACCAGAGGGATATAAAATTAGCGAAGAAGAATTAGCAAAAATCCCAACAAAAAATAGTTCTAAAACTCACGGTGTATATACACAAAATATTACATTGGAAACAGTAAAATTATCAGCTTTTGAAAGAGAAGTTGTAATGGAAAACGGTAAATTAACATCTGATGAATCTAAATCAATGGATAGACCTTTAAAATTAAAAATTACTTACAATGTACCAGTTGCTAACATAAATTACGAAGACGTTAAAACATCTAATGATACTACTGCTAACTTAGCTGATTCTACAGTAAACAATGATGAAAATAATGTCGAAGGAGATCTTTATAGCGAATACGTTTATTTTGATGTAAGTACTGATACTTTATCAAGAACACTATATAACTCTTTAGGTTTAAAATATTTGAGAGGAAGAACACTTGCTGACAATATGAATCAAATGGACTCAGAAACATATAATGCAACAGCAGTTACAATAACATTTGAAGATAAGTCTGAATTGAGCAACAATGCGCAAAAATGGAATCTATTTGGCTATATGGATATAGGAAGTGCAGCCTTAACAGAAAGTAAATTAATTAACATTTCAGCAGCTAAAGGAAAAGATTTATTAACACAACTTAATAATGCTAAACTTATAAATAAAATTAGTGCTGATACTCCTGAAAACATTACCATAACAAAATGTGGTAACTTAACAATCAATGGAGTTACAGGAAATTGGGTTTTAGGATGCTTAAAAGTACCTCAAACATTAAGTGATAAAGTAAAAATATATAGTGAAGATGGATCAGTATATGCAGACAGAGAAAACACTATCGCTTTATTTGGTAAAACTAGTGAATCTATAAAGAATATTAATTACGATATAATTCCAATATGGATTAATCTAGATAAGATGAGCAAAGACGCAACAATAGAGAATAAATATAAAACTAAAATATCATATGAATTAGAAAATTCAACTACACATCAATTAGAAAAAACAGAATCATCTGAGATAGATATAACTTATAATAAAGCTAATTAATAATATAATAGAAGAAATAAGACACCTAGAAGTAAAGATAATGTACACTTCTTTGTGTAAACTTTTCACAAAGTTCTCAAAAAAATTGTGAAAGCAAAGCCCTAATTGTTAAACCTTTTGTATAACAATTAGGGCTTACTTAAATATAAAAAATTAATACTAGATGATAATTCACATTTTTCAATATCTAACTTTATATATTCTATATATCATTAAAATTTTATTCTTCCGCATCAACGTCTTGATCTGCAAGTTCTTTTAATTTTTCATCATCAACAGCGAATTTATTTTGTTCGAAAATAGTTGTCTTTGAATTATTTTTATCTAATACAATTGATCCTTTTTTATCTGAAGAATCATCAATTACACTTACGTTCTTTTTAAATACTGCTAATTTATGAATTGTTAATGTTTTTCCGTTTAAATCTAAAATTGTATTTTCTTGTGATGTTTCATAATCTGGATCAGTATCTAAATCACTTTCTATTTCAACATCTGAATCTAATACTATTTTTACAGTATTCTTTTCTGTATTTTTTCCTTGCATATCTTTAGCAATAGAATTTTTAATGACAGACATAAGTTGTTTTCCAGCTTCTACTGCGTCTTCATTTCCAACATAAGCAATTATTTCTGATTTTGTTATATTACCGCTAGCATTTTTTGCCTTCTCAACAACAATTTTATTAGCTACATCGTCATATTTTGTAAATGCTTTTCCTGATAATGTAACAAGTTCTGGCTTAAAAGCATGTATAGTTAATGATGCTTTATGAGTTGAATATAATGTAGCTTCATCTGCAGTTAGATTATTATCTCCAACTATAATAAGTTCAGTCTTTGAACTCTTACCTAAATCAATTTTGCAGGTGTCTGTTGTTGCATTTCTTAGGTCGACTTCTAATTCTCCAACTGCTCTAAATATACTTCTTGTTTTATCTACATCAGATGATCCAGTTAGTGGATTTGCAGTAAAGAATCCACCAGTTATAGTAGCCTTTCCACAGAAATCACTCGTAACAACATAACGTCCTCCTTTAAATGTTCCTCCTTCTATTGTTAGTATAGCATCATCTTTTCCAGTAGTCTTTGGATCACTATATCCATTTTCAATTAAAGATGATGTTCCAGATAAAGTTATTTTATTTCCCGAAATGTTACTGCACTCTTGGAATGTTCCATCCTTAATTGTCATAGTTCCATGGTTAACAATAACATAATAACCAGAACCTGTAGAAGTACTATTTAAACTTCTGTCAAATTCACCACCTGTTATTGTTGCATCTCCTTCATTTAATAATGCAGGAATTCTACTAGCAGATTTTGCATCTATTTTACCACCATTAACTTGAACAGTTCCACCTTTAACATTTTCTAACACAGCTTTATTATTTTCAGCACTCTCTATTGTACCTGATTCTATAGTTAAGATAGCACCTTCACCATTTGTGATAGTAGCTTTAGTCGCTGAACTTTCAGAAGAAATAATTATCGAATCTTTAACAGCTTCTCCATCAACTACTTTTTCGCCAATAGTAAGTTTTCCATTATTGACTATACCTTCTGTAGTTTTTACACTATTTGTTGCTGGTGTTTTGGCTGTTACATGGCTATTTACAATTTTTAATTCACCAGCAGGTTGTGCTTCTGCAGATTTACTAGCAGCTGTTCCAGAGCTTATTTCTAATTTATGAGTAGAATCAAAAGAAAAGTCTTCACCATTTAAGTCTAATACTGCTTTATTTCCTGCTTCAACCTTTATATCTTCAGATAAATCAGATATTCCATCATTTAGTTTTACTTGATCATAAATTGATGAATTTAAAGCAGCATTTAAACCTTTATCTGAATTAGTTGCGTTTGAATTGTTAACTATTTTTGTTATTGTTGTTTCTTTCCCTTTAATTACAGTTCCTTCTCCGCTTATATATCCATTTGCATCTACTGTAACATTTTTATTAAATGTAACACTGACACCTTTAGCAATATCTAATTGATTTTTTATTTCAGCTTCTGTATCTATTTCTATGTTTCCACAATTTCCATTAGTAGATTGAAGAGTTGTTAATTCAGTAATAACTTTGTTTATTGTTTCTTCGTTCATTTCACCTACTGTTACAGCTGATACGTTCCAAGCTGGATATAAATCAACGCTTATAGCTTTATTATCTTTTGCAGTTGGTATTGTATATTCTGATTCTAATAATTCTGTACTGTTTTTGGTATGCCATCCAATATATTCAAATTTTACACCACTACTATCAGAATCATGTTTTGGCTTTATAATACTTTCATCAGTTAAATCAATAGTTTCACCAGCTAGGTATCCATCACTTATAGTAACGACACCATTTGTTCCTACATCATTTTGTCCATCATAATGTAACTTTATAGTAGCCTTAGCAACTGGAGTCCAAACAGAGTAAAGAGTAGTATTTTCAGAGAAAGTAGTATTGGCAAGATCTATAACATCCTTAGCAGTAGCATTTTCTTTAGTAGCCCAACCTAAAACTCTGTAGTTAATTTTATTGTCCATTTTGTTTCCAATCTCAGGAGCACTAACAATACCGTTAGCATCAGTTTTTCTATCAACTGTAGTATGATTTTTAGTATCTTTAAAAGAAACTGTAAACACATTAGTA
>CANQYG010000121.1 GCA_947628015.1 uncultured Clostridia bacterium | reverse complement strand
ATCATAAAGGATTAGATATAGCAGCTCCAAAAGGAACAGCTATTAAAGCAGCAGCAGGAGGAACAGTTATATTTGCCGGAAATGGTGCAGGACACGGATATTCTGGATATGGAAATGTAGTAGTTGTTCGTTCAACAAGTTCACTTGTAATTCTTTATGGACATTGTAGTGAGGTAAACTGTAGAACAGGAGAACAAGTTGCACAAGGACAAATAATTGCAAAAGTTGGATCAACAGGTATTTCATCAGGAAATCATTTACATTTTGAACTTAGATACAACGGAACAGCTATAAATCCACAAAAATATGTATATAATTAAATAAAAAAATGAAACTGCAAATTATTGTAGTTTCTTTTTTTTACTTCAATGGTAAACCACTGCATTATATACGTGGATGGTTATCGTTGTAACCCGTATAATGTATCAACGATTTATTATATTTTTCTACAAATTTCTCTAATATTATTGTAATTTTAAGGATTTTAATATAGAATAAAAAAGAATTGTATCACAAAATGTAGAGTACTTTTTTAATTTATAAGACTAATTTTGACAAAAAAATTGTTTTCCAAGTATTAAAATAAGTTAAAAAAGTAAGAGGTGGTAAGGATGTTACAGAATGTTTCAAAAAATTATGATGTAAAAAAAGAGAAAATAGATTACAGAGATGTAGTAACTAGAATTTTTAAGATTCAAAATATAATGGTATACATACTAACCTTTATGATGTCAATGGTTGGATTTGGAGTAGATACTGTAGTTTTAGCTCCATTTGGAATAGCAATGGTAGCTGCAAGTATAAGTAATGGCCTTCCTATTGCGTGTGTGTATATAGCAAGTTTATTAGGAACAGCAATTAAATTTGGTGGAGCAAGTACGGTTTCATTTATTTTTTCATCAATAATAATGCTTTTGCTAGTATTAATAAAAAAGCCAGCAAGAAATGAAGATGAAAATGAAAAAATAAGGTTAGGAAGTTATCTTTTTATTTCAGTGCTTTTAGTACAAGCTTTTAATATGATATTCAAAGGGTTTTATTTTTATGACTTATTAGTAACAATTACAATGGCAGTTGCAAGTTATATTTTTTATAAAATCTTTGTAAATTCAATAGATGTAATTAGTAAATATGGAGAAAAAAGAATATTCTCAATAGAAGAAGTAATAGGAGCAAGTTTAATATTTGCAATAGCTTCAATATCATTAACAAACGCCCATATTTTTTCATTCTCATTAAGAAATATAATTTGTATATTCATAGTTTTGTTACTAGGATGGAGAAATGGCATTTTAGTAGGTGGAATTAGTGGAATAACAATGGGAATTGTATTAGGTATTATAGGAGATGGAAATCCAGTTCTAATTGCAACTTATGCAATATCAGGGATGTTAGCAGGACTTCTAAATAGATTTGGAAAAATAGGAGTAATCATAGGATTTATATTAGGAAATGTTTTAATAGCATATTCTGCAAATGGTGGAACAGCTAATATCATAGTGTATCAAGAAATTTTAATTGCATCAATAGGACTTCTTGCAATGCCGAAAAATGGAAAGATAAATATAAATGATATTATTCCACAAACAAAAATGCTTCCAGAAGCGGGAAGAACTCTAGATTCAAGTGATGAAACATTAATAAAATTAAATAGTATTTCAAAAACAATTTCAGATATAGCAAATAATTATAAACAAGATGAACTTTATGAGAAAAATGAGACAAGCTTTGAAGAAGAAATTATAAAAGCAGTAGATGGAATGGAAGATAACTTGTTATATGATTACATATATAATAATGATGATAATATTTTAAGAGATATATTTGATTATTTAATAGAAAATGGAATATTAACACAAAATGCAATAATTAGTATATTTACAAACCATAATATATACTTAATGAACTCTGATAATAATGAAGAAAAAAATGCACAAGAAAAAGAAATAAGAGAAATATTAAATGCAGTCAATTCAGCTTGGAGAATATGCAAGTCAAATATGATTTGGCAAAAGAAATTTGATGAAGCAAATAAAAATATGTCTGACCAGCTAAAAACAGTAAAAACAGCAATAGAAAATATTACAGAAGATTTTATAGAATCAGAAGATGATATATTTAAAGAACAAAAAAAGCAAATAATAAAATCATTAAAAGATAAAAATATTTATTTAAGTGATATTAAGATTAAAAAAGAAATATCTGGAAGATATATAGTTAATGCATATACAAAAGTTTGCGAAGACGAAATAGGAAATTTATGCCCAATTAAGCAAATAGCAAAAAGTATTTCAAGTGTATTTAATGAAAAATTTACAGTACAAGACCAAAAATGTGGAATAAGACTAAATAAAGATATATGCTCATATACATATTTATCAGATGATAAGTATTTATTACAAACAGGAATAGCAAAATGTAAAAAAGATGGAGTAACAACATCAGGAGACTCAATTTCAAGTGTTAGATTAGGAGATGGAAAATATCTATTTGCAATAAGTGATGGAATGGGCTCAGGAGACGAAGCAAGAAAAAATAGCTCTTTAGCAATTAGTATGTTAGAAAGATTGCTAAGCTCTGGATTTGAAAAAGACACATCATTAAAATTAATAAACTCAGCTTTGCTTTCAGCAAGTAAAAAAGAAAGCTATGCAACACTTGACATTGGAATATTAGACTTATATGCAGGAAATATAGAATTAATAAAAAGCGGAGCATGTCCAACATATTTTAAAAGAAATAAAGGTGTAAGTATAATAAAATCAAACTCTTTGCCAACAGGAATAATGAATGACTCGAAAGTTGATACTTATGATAAAGATTTAGAAGATGGAGATATAATAGTTCTATGTAGTGATGGAATTTTAGATTCATCAAGTGAATATGCAAATAAAGATTTATGGCTTAAATATCTACTTGAGGATATTCAAACTGACGTGCCAGAAAGAATATCAGATATTATATTAAGAGAAGCAACAGATAATTGTATGGGAAAACCAAAAGATGATATGAGTGTAATTGCAATAAAAGTTATAAAAAAATAATTTTATTAATGTAAAAACTTAATAAAAATTAACATATAAAAAAAATAGCATAATATTAAGAAAAAATCAAGAAAATAAAAATTAAAAGTCATTAACAATTGAATAAAAAATGGAAAATAAAAATCTTATAAAAGGCTTGAATAAAGCTGATTATAAGATTTTTTATATTTTTATTAAGTTTTTACCTTAATAAAAATTACATAATGTAAAAAGAAAGGAAGAAAACAAATGAAATGTAAGGAATTACAAGAAAAAGAAAAGATTAATTTAGAATTACAAAATAAGAAAAATTTGCAAAAATTAAAAGAAAAAGGTATTACTTTAATAGCATTAGTTGTAACAATAATAATATTGCTAATATTAGCAGGAGTAACATTAAATATGGCAATGTCAGGAAATGGGCTATTTAGTAAAGCAAGAAATGCAGCAGATAAGTATAAAAAAGCACAAGAAGATGAGGCAGATTTAATAAGTGAAGTAGGAAAAGAAATGAATCGTGAGTATGTAGGAGCTTACGTAACAGGATATACTCCAACAAGTGGTTCATGCACAATAACAGGAGAAATATCAGGAGTAGAAGCAGGAAGTAAAGAAAACTCAGAAAAAAAGCCATTAGAAAATATAGAAGAAAATGGAGAACAAATATTTACAACAGCTGAAGAAACAGACTTAAAATGGAGAATATGGGATTATGATGGAACAACATTAAGAATAATATCAGATAGACCAACTACTCAAAAATTAACTCTAAAGGGTGCAGCAGGATATAATGATGGAGTATGGGCAATAAATGAAATTTGTAGGCAATGTTTTGGACAATATGAAGAAGATAATGATAATAAAAAAATGAAAGAAGGAATAAGTGTAGCAAATTTAAGAAAAAGTGATATAGAAAAAGTAATTACATATGATTATGCAACATATAGTCATGAAAAAAATTCTATTGACGAAGTTGTAGGTGGAAATGGAGAAATTAAATATGGAATGGAAATAAAAAGGACAAATAGTGAAAAGTACCCTGCTATGTGGGAACAAAATGATAGAAACTGGACGTTTAAAGATGGGATAGAAGAAGACAAAGAAGGATTAATATGGGAAAAAGAAAAAGTTGGAAACGAAATCTTAAAAGATAAGACAATGAGTGAGGAAAATATGATATTAAAAACATCTTATTGGTATCATATATTTAAAGGAAGAGAAAGTGAATTTAAGGATGAAAGGTATGCTGAGATGGTGTTTGGAAGTAACACGAGTATGCATGTATCTAGAGTTTGGTTGGCGAGCAGAGAGGTAGACATTGAAAGTAATAAGGCAAACAGGATTATTTTTGGTATGGGTTATAGTAGTTTTCCTGAGAATCGGGAGAGGCTATGTTGCTGGGTATGGTTTGTATTGTCCTTCTGATGATGAAATAGATACAATTATTGATGCAAGTTTAAGACCGATAGTATCAATAAATTTAGAAAAAAGTGGTTATACTTTAGAAAAAAATCCAGAAAGAGAATCTGAATATATTTTGAAGGGATCAGGTGAGTAGTTAAAGGTAAATAATTACTATTATAAATTAATAGAAGAATAATTATAAGGATATTAAAATTTAATTAAGGTAAAAACTTAATAAAAATTTATATATTAAAAAAATAGCATAATATTAGTAAAAAATCAAGAAAATAAAAATTAAAAGTATATAACAATTTAATAAAAATGAAAATAAAAAATCTTATAAAAAGCTTGCGTAGAGCTGATTATAAGATTTTTTGTTTTTTTATTAAGTTTTTACCTTAATAAAAATAACATAATATAAAGGAAGGAATGAAACAAATGAAAGATAGGAAAATACAAGAAAAGGAAAAGATTAATATGCAGTTAAAAAATAAGAGAAAACTACAAAAATTAAAAGAAAAAGGTATAACTTTAATAGCACTAGTTGTAACAATAATAATATTGCTGATTTTAGCAGGAGTAACACTAAATATGGCAATGTCAGGAGATGGATTATTTAGCAGAGCAAGAAATGCAGCAGACAAGTATAAAAAAGCACAAGAAGATGAAACAAAATTAATAAGTGAAATA
>CANQYG010000120.1 GCA_947628015.1 uncultured Clostridia bacterium | reverse complement strand
TTACAGTCACTAATATACTAATTGATAAAGGTTTTGGCAACAATAAATCTAGTTCCAAGGTGCCCAATATTTTATATCCATATAAAAAAAAAAAGAAACCCCATTGGGGAAAAGAAATATTTTTCTTTTTATGGCAAATTATTGATTACAAAGCTGCATACGTACTTTTTTAATAATGTTTGCAATCATCTCCGGGATAGATACTGTCTGAACTTCATCAAACCAGCAAGAGTTAAACTCTCCCTTTACACCTTTCAAGGTGTAATCTGTTTGCCAGTCCATTACATCTTCTGCAATCACTTTGTATTTCTTTCCTTTTCTTAATTTCTTTGGGTCTGTGCACCCATAAAAACTTAATTTTCCACCATTATACCGTACTGTCTTTGCCATAATAAAGCCCTCCTTATAATTATATAATTGAGTTTTACCTTGCTGTTAAGCAAGGATAGTTTCTGCAATAGCTACTTGTTATCTAAATATATTATACCAAATTTCTACCAAAAAGTCAATTTTATGTAACTTTTGACAAGTCTGAGACACGGAGGTTGTATAATATGGTGTGTAAAATATAAAACACACCGTATTTTTTTGGTGTACATAATAAGGAGTAATAAAAATGAAGCAACTAACATTATCTGAATGTTCAAAAAGAAAATTAGATGATACATATCTTGTTGTATATGCAATAAAAAATGAAATAAATATAAAGAAGGGAGACTATATTGAAAAAAGTGCTATATACACTCTAATAGGCATTGATACTAAAGGTTTTAGACAATTTATTAACATATATCAAGATAGAATAAATAATAATCGTTTTTGGCTAGATTGCTTTGAAAGCTTAAAAAGTAGAGGTTTAAAGAATATATTATTTCTATCAGTAGATGATAACAAAAATATGAAAAGGACTGCTAGAATAGCATTTCCTGAAATAATATTTGTGGACTCTCTTACACATATCGTACCTAAATATTATAAATATACATCTGAACGCTGTGCTAAAAATCTTGCTAGTAAATTACACTCTCTATATACCCAAAAAACTTTAACTGAATTTAAAGAAACCTTTAAGAACTTTTCTGAAACATATAATAATGCTATTCATCAAAAATTAGCTCAAAAATATTTAAATAATATAGAAAATCAATATAAATATAGTGAAAATATTCGAAATTTATTATTTAAACACTCTGCAAATCTTGAATTTTATGATACAATAAGATTATCATTTAATAGTAATAATAATTATATATTAGAAGTTGAAGAAATATATGATAAATTAGGAAATATCAATAATTATTTTGGATTTACATCATTTAAAAAAAGAGAATGGACATTGATTTTAAATGACTTGATACAAATATATCCTAAAATTGATTTCATATAGCAAGGAGTTAGGAATGAAGAAAAAAGTAGAAAATAAAGAAAATGATGATAATAAAGATGTTAAAGATTTAATAATTGATGAAGCAGTAAAACAGTTTAAAGAAGGAAAGATCAAAAATGGTCTTGATGTTACAAATTTTTTAGATGGGCTATTACAACCTCTTATGCAAAAACTATTAGATACAGAATTAGAAAATCATTTAAAGTATTCTAAATATGAACATACGAAAGAAAAAAATAATGCTAATTCTCGTAATGGTCATTGTAAAGCAAAAAATGTTAGAACAGAATATGGTAATATAGAGATAAAAACACCTAGAGATAGAAATGCTACATTTGAACCTGTAATAATAGAAAAAGGACAAACTAGATTAACTGGATTTGAAGAGAAATGTATAGCATTATATGCTAAAGGTATGAGTCTTAGAGATATTGAAAAAACTCTAAAAGAAATTTATGGAGTTAAAATTGGAAAGGATGAAATTACTACATTAATATCTGCTGTAAATGAAGAAACAGAAAAATGGAGAAAAAGGGAACTAAAATCTATATATGTATTTACCTATGCAGATTGTTTATATATTCCAATAAAAGATGATTTAACAAGTGATAAAAAAGCTATTTATGTGATTATAGGTGTAGATGCTTATGGTTTTAAAGAAATACTAGGAATGTGGATTGATAATACTGAATCTGCTACTTTTTGGAGTAATGTTTTTGAGGATTTAAAAGAAAGATGTGTAGAAGATATTTTATATATGTCTAGTGATGGTATTGCCGGATTTAAAAACTCTTTAGAGAGAGTCTTTCCTAAGACACAAGCTCAAAGATGTGTAGTACATTTAGTAAGAAATCTTTATAGTATATGCCCTAAAAAAGAAGCTAAAAATATTATTGCTGACTACAAAAAAATATATAGTAGTTCTAACTTAGAGGAAGCTGAATTTCAACTAGAAATATTCAATAAAAAATATAAAGAACAAAAAAGGATAGTGAAAAAAGCTAATGACTCAATGCAATATTTAGAACCTTTATTTGAGTTACCTCAAGAAATTAGAAAATGCATATATACATCAAATGCAGTTGAGTCAGTTAATTCTGCTTTAAGAAAAGTAACACGAGGAAAAGGAGCATTTCCAAGTGAGAGTTCAGTATTCAAAGTTTTATATTTAAGAATAAAAGAATTAAGTGAAAAATGGAAAAAGCCAATTCAAAACTGGAAGATTATTCAACCTCAATTAATTGAGATATTTGGTGACAGATATACGAAGCACTTAGAATTGTAGTGACAATACAGCACATTGACAATTGAATATTATTATAAAAAAGCGATATATTATTTTACATAACATACCACTTTTTATAAGCATTTAAAATTTATTTAAAAAATTTAAGTAAGGTAGACATAGCCATTACTGAACTATGCCCCTCTCAGACCCGTACGTGCGGATTTCCCGCATACGGTTCCTCGTAATATAATTCACACATCATAAATATTCACATAGATTTTTGGCTTTAGTAGAGGATTTTGTTTTATCATTTCTTTGAATTCTTCATTTGTATAGCTTTTCCTCTCACTTCGTCTATTTAACCATTTCCATAAAAGTTTATTTACACATCTCTTGAAAAGGCTTAAGCTGTATGCATTGTCTGTTATCCCATAATATTGATAATGACCTCTTAATTTTATATTTATTTGCTTAATCATTTCTCTTACTTTTAAATACCTGTGGTCTTTTATCCATATTTTCATTTCTTTTACTTTAGCATTAAATCTCTTTTTGGCTGTTTTCCTTTTTACTCTAAATTGTCCTCTTTTACTTAATCCACAATAATGTGTGAAACCTAAAAAGTCAAATGTTTCTACTTTTCCATTTTTACTACGCTCTTTTGCAAATCTTCCAAATGATATTAATTTCGTTTTATCCTTTGCTAACTCTAAACCAAATTTTCCTAAGCGTTTCGGTAATAATTCATTTATGAAAAGTTCTGCTTCATTTTTATACTGAAAACAGTATGCACAATCATCTGCGTAAATTGTTATATAGCTATCTCCCTTAAAGTTTGGTTTTATTTTCTTTTCAAACCATAATGATAATACGTAGTGCATATAAATATTTGCTAATACTGGGCTTAGTATTGAACCTTGTGGTGTTCCTTCGTTTGTCTCTATTTTTATTGTTTTCTCTACTATTCCAGCTTTTAAAAATCTTTTTATCATTCTAATTATTCTTGGGTCTTTTATATGCTGTTCTACACATTTTATTAACCATTTATGGTCTACATGGTCAAAGAAACCTTTGATGTCTGCATCTACTACATAACTCACTTTACCATTTTCTATGTTTCTACTTATTGACTTTAATGCGTCATGACATCCTTTATGTGGTCTGAAACCATACATACATTCTAAAAATTTTGGTTCATATATTGCTTCTATTATTTTCTTCATTCCTAGTTGTACTATTTTATCTTCATAATTTGCTATTGCTAGTCCTCTCATTTTTCCATTTGCTTTTGGTATATATATCCTTTTTGCTGGTGATGGAACATATCTCATACTTTGTAGTTCTGTTGCTAAGTTTTTAATATTTTCTTCTAGGTTCTTTTCATATTCCTCTTTTGTTATGCCATCTAATCCTGTTGCTTTCTTTCCATCTAGTTCCTTATGGCATAGCATTAGCATTTCTTCATTAAGTAAATGATATACTGATGTAAATATTTCTTTTGGTTTATCTTTTGATATTTGTGCTATTCTTGTTAATTTTGTTTCCACTATATTTGATGTTTTATTATTCATTTATGTCTCCTTTCCTACCACTGTGTGTAGATAATGTTTCTTTAACAAGAGCTATATTACGTAAGTTCCTTTTCTTCACTAAGCTTATTATTCTTAGTATCAACAATACTATGAGCTTATATGACTACCAATATTCCATTTAGTTCCTTTATTTCTATTGTTACCTATACCTATTTCTAGGAGAATATTGGCTCTCGCTGTTCATCACATAGTGATTGTGTATCATGACAAGTTCTCTGACCCCGCAGAAGTGTTACTAAGCTCGCCTTTATCGCTTAACAACATATTGTTTTCCGATAGTGTGAAATCGTCAACCTCCTGTATTTTACAATTTAACGGGGCTGAATTGCTTGCCCTAATATCTTTCTGTTTACGCTTAGTAGACAGCATTACTGCTGTCTACCCAAAACTCGATATTGAATTACCTGGCTAAGGTATTTCCAAGTAGGATTTCCACCTACTACACTATGCAACCTACACAGTCGCACCACACTAGCATTGACAAACTCGAGACACGAAGAAATTTTTTCGTGTCTTAGGCTTGACTGTTGATAGTTAAATATTCATTTACATTTACATTTACAATTTACATAAAATCGGGCTAAAACATCAGTTTCTAAGGGACAAGAGCCACATGGCACGAATACGCATCCGAAGCGTAGCCAGTCTGATTATTGAAAGCAAATACTCCTGCGCAAGCGTCAGTGTCTCTGAAATAGCCTCCACGTGCGAAGAACGACCACTGGGCTGTAGGAAAGTAAGAGTACTCTCCATACCATGAAGTAGCCTCACGATGGCCAGACGACGTTTCGTAAACAGCATCTCCTAGCATATATTTGCCTTTACAAAGTGCATAATCGTTTGCTTGAGTATTTTCACCTTTTTCCGCTGTGCTTGCGTATACAGTATAATATTCATTTGACATGTTTTCGCTAGTCATTGTTCCT
>CANQYG010000119.1 GCA_947628015.1 uncultured Clostridia bacterium | reverse complement strand
AAAAAATAAAAAGAGAAAGAGTTTAGACGACAAATATGTTGTTTAAACTCTTTTTAAAAAAGTGTCCGGATGTCAGTGCTGTACTTTAATCGGAAAGTACAGTATTTCTATTTTAACAATAAAACTTCTTATGACAAGAGAAAATGTCACAAGAAGTTTTCTAACATTTTATATTATAATAAGCTTAAATTTTACACTATCTATACTCTCAAGAAATCCGCTTCTTTCTTTATTTTAAATTTTCTAATTCTTTAATTTTGTCACGAATTTCTGCTGCTTTTTCAAACTCTAAATCTTGAGCAAATTTTATCATTTCATCTGTTAATTTATTTATTACAGTTTCTAGGTCATCTTCTTTTGCAATATCAATAGATTTTGTAGAATCGTCTACTTCATAAGATGCTTTTATAGTTTCTCTAATATCCTTTTTGATAGTTTGAGGTGTAATATTATTTTTTATATTATATTCTTCTTGTATTTTTCTTCTTCTATTTGTCTCAGAAATAGCTCTATCCATAGAATCAGTTAATTCATCTGCATACATAATAACTTTTCCATCTGTATTTCTAGCTGCTCTACCAATTGTTTGAATTAAAGACCTTTCTGAACGCAAAAATCCTTCTTTATCAGCATCTAAAATGGCAACTAAAGAAACTTCTGGAATATCTAAACCTTCTCTTAAAAGATTAATACCAACTAAAACATCAAATTTTCCCATACGCAAATCTCTTATAATTTCCATTCTTTCAAGTGCTTTAATATCTGAATGCATATATCTTACTTTAATATCCATTCCAGATAAATATTTAGTTAAATCTTCAGCCATTTTCTTAGTAAGGGTAGTTACTAGCACTCTTTCATTTTGTTTCGTTCTTTCATTTATTTGAGCAATTAAATCATCAATTTGATTTTCAACTGGTTTTACTTCTATTTTAGGATCTAATAAACCAGTAGGTCTTATGATTTGCTCTACAACTCTGTCTTTAGAATGTTCTTTTTCATATTCAGCAGGAGTTGCACTTACAAATACAACTTGATTTATTTTTTGTTCAAATTCTTCAAATTTTAGAGGTCTATTATCAAAAGCCGAAGGTAATCTAAAACCATATTCAACTAATGTTTCTTTTCTTGCTCTATCACCATTATACATTGCTCTTACTTGTGGAATAGTTGCATGTGATTCATCAATTAAAAGTAAGAAATCTTTTGGAAAATAATCAAAAAGGGTGAAGGGGCTACTTCCGGGTTCTCTACCACTAATGTGTCTTGAATAATTTTCGATTCCTTGACAAAATCCAGTTTCTTTCATCATTTCCAAATCAAAATTAGTTCTTTCTTCAATTCTTTGAGCCTCTAATAGTTTGCCTTTATCTTTAAAATATTTTATTCTTTCTTCAAGTTCTTGACTTATTGTTTTAATAGCTCTTTCCATTTTATCTTCAGTTGTAACATAATGAGAGTTTGGAAAAATCATTATATGATTTCTAACACCAATAACTTTGCCTGTTAATGGATTTATTTCTTCTAACTTTTCGATTTCATCTCCCCAAAAACTAATACGAATTGCAGTTTCACTTTCATCAGAAGGATATACTTCAACAATATCTCCTTTAGCTCTAAAAGTTCCTCTTTTAAAATCTAACTCATTTCTTGTATATTGAAGACTTATTAACTTTCTTAATAACTCATTTCTTTCTTTTTGCATACCAGGTCTTAAAGAAATAATCATATTCTCATAATCAATAGGGTCTCCTAAACCATAGATGCAAGAAACAGATGCAACAATTATAACATCTCTAGTTTCAAATAAAGAGGCAGTAGCAGAATGTCTTAACTTATCAATTTGATCATTAATAGAAGCATCTTTTTCAATGTAAGTATCAGATGATGGTACATAAGCTTCTGGTTGATAATAATCGTAATATGAAACAAAATATTCAACATTATTTTCTGGAAAAAACTCTTTAAATTCACTGTATAATTGTCCTGCAAGTGTTTTATTATGAGCAAGTACTAGAGTTGGCTTTTGTACTTTTTCTATAATATTTGCCATTGTAAATGTTTTTCCGTGAACCAGTTACTCCAAGTAAAGTTTGAAACTTTTTGCCTTCTTTTATACCGATTACTTAAATATTCTATTGCCTGTGGCTGGTCGCCAGTTGGTTTATATTCTGAATGTAACTTGAACATATTTTCCTCCTTATATAATCAAAAATGACAACTATCAACCTAAATAATGAAAATAATTCAAATTTCCGAGACAGTTTTTCGGAATTTGTATATTCGATATTTTAATTAGTTCTAAATAATAAAACAAGTTAATTTGGAAGACACTGTATTCCAAATTGGATACATTAATATATATTTAGAACTAGTGTTTGTATTTTACAATATTTTTGAATACTTGTAAACAATTTTTCAATTAATAATTAAAATTATTTAACAAAAACGAGAAAATTACTTGACAATATAAAACAAACGTTTTATAATAAATACTGTAAAATTTTATAGTTGGGGTTTACAAGAAAATGGAAAATATAATAATAAAGGGTGCAAAAGAACATAATTTAAAAAATATAGATATAACAATTCCAAAAGATAAATTAGTAGTAATAACAGGTCTTTCTGGTTCAGGAAAGTCATCTTTAGCATTTGATACATTATATGCAGAAGGGCAAAGAAGATATGTAGAAAGCTTATCTTCATATGCAAGGCAATTTTTAGGTATAATGGACAAACCAGCTGTTGAACAAATAGATGGGCTTTCTCCAGCAATTTCTATTGACCAAAAGACTACATCAAAAAATCCACGTTCTACTGTTGGAACAGTTACTGAAATATATGATTATTTGCGTTTATTATATGCTAGAGTCGGAATACCATACTGTCCTAAATGTGGTAAAAAGATTGAAAAGCAATCAATAGACCAAATTGTTGATGATGTTTTAAAATTAGAAGAAGGAACGAGATTGCAGGTTTTAGCTCCAATTGTTCGTGGTAAAAAAGGAGAATATAAAAAAGTTCTTGAAAATTACCAAAAAGAAGGATTTGTTCGTGCAAAAATTGATGGAGAAGTAGTTGAACTTACAGATGATATCGAAATAGATAGAAAGAAAAAACACACTATTGATATCATAATAGATAGATTAGTTATAAAAAATGATATAAGAGCAAGACTTACTGAATCTATTGAAATTGCTATGAAACAAGCAGATAATTTAGTAAGAATTGAAACACAAGGCTCAAAGGAAAAATTATACAGTGGAAATTATGCTTGTCCTGATTGCAATATAAGTTTTGAAGAGCTTTCTCCTAGGATGTTTTCCTTCAATAATCCATTAGGAGCTTGTCCTGCTTGTACAGGAATAGGATACTTAATGAAAATGGATGAAGATTTAATTATTCCTGACAAAAGTCTTACTTTATATAATGGTGTTAAAGCTTTTGGAGCAAGCACAATGAAAAAAGGTGAAACAATGGCTAAGATGTATTTTGAGGCTATTGGAAATCACTATGGTGTTGATATAAAAGTTCCAATAAAGCAACTTCCAAGATGGTTTTTAGAAAAAATATTATATGGTACTGGTGATGAGCTAATTGATTTTGAATATACTTCTCCATTTGGAACAAGAAAAATGAAGTCAGCTTTTGAAGGTGTACTTCCTACACTAGAAAGAAGACACAGAGAAACTAAATCACAAGGTATGATGCAATTTTATGAATTTTATATGAGTGAATCTGAATGTCCAGAGTGTCATGGAGCAAGATTAAAACCAGAAGTTTTAGCTGTTAGAGTTGGAGATAAAAATATTAAAGAGCTTACAGATATGTCTGTAGTTCATATTAAAGAATATATTAATAGCTTAGAATTATCTGAAAAAGATGCTTTAATTGCAGACCAAATTATGAAAGAACTTAATAAAAGATTACAATTTCTAATTGATGTAGGACTTGATTATTTGACTTTATCAAGAAGTGCTGCAACTCTTTCTGGTGGAGAATCTCAAAGAATTAGACTTGCAACTCAAATTGGTTCTGGTCTTACAGGTGTAATGTATATTTTAGATGAACCAAGTATAGGTCTTCATCAAAGAGATAATGACAAGTTAATTGCCACTCTAAAAAAACTTAGAGATTTAGGAAATTCCGTTATTGTTGTAGAGCACGACACAGATACAATGTATGCTGCTGACCAAGTAATTGACATTGGTCCGGGGCCGGGTGTTCACGGAGGATATGTAATGGCTCAAGGAACAGCAGAAGAGATAAAGGATGTCAAAGATTCAATTACTGCACAATATTTAAGTGGCAGAAAGCAGATTACTGTACCTAAACATAGAAGAAAGTTAACAGGAAAATATTTAGAAATAATAAAAGCAAGAGAAAACAATTTGAAAAATATATCAGTAAAAATTCCTTTGGGACAATTTGTTTGCATTACTGGTGTTTCAGGTTCAGGAAAAAGTACATTAATTAATGAAGTTTTATATAAAAATATTAATAGAGAACTTAATAAATCAAATGAAAAAGCTGGAAAGTGTGAGGAAGTAAAAGGTATTCAAAACATTGATAAAGTTATTAATATAGACCAATCACCAATTGGAAGAACTCCTAGGTCAAACCCAGCAACTTATACAGGTGTATTTGACCATATAAGAGATATTTTTGCCACTACTAATGAGGCAAAATTAAGAGGATATGATAAAGGTAGATTTAGTTTTAATGTTGAAGGTGGTAGATGCGAATCTTGTCATGGTGATGGAATAATAAAAATAGAAATGAACTTTTTATCAGATGTATATGTGCCTTGTGAAGTTTGCAAAGGAAAAAGATATAACAGAGAAACACTTGAAGTAAAATATAAAGGAAAGTCTATTTCAGATGTACTTGATATGACAGTAGAAGAAGCTTTAGACTTTTTTCAAAATATTCCTAGAATAAAACAAAAGATACAAACATTATATGATGTAGGTCTTGGATATATTAAGCTTGGACAACCTTCAACAACGCTTTCTGGAGGTGAGGCACAAAGAATAAAACTTGCAACAGAACTTTCCAAAAGACCAACTGGAAAAACTTTATATATATTAGACGAGCCAACAACAGGTCTTCATATAGATGATGTTCATAGATTAATTGATATTTTACAAAGATTAGCAGACAGTGGTAATACAATATTAGTAATAGAGCATA